>CANQXO010000070.1 GCA_947627825.1 uncultured Clostridia bacterium | reverse complement strand
AATGGATGATGTGGATAAAGCTATAGAACTTTTATTATATATAATGAAAAAGCAAGTATTTATAGATGGAAATAAAAGAACATCAGTAATTTATAGCAATCATTATCTGATTTCAAAAGGAAAAGGAATTATAGCAATTCCGGCAGAATTAACAGAAGAATTTAAAGATTTACTTATTCCATATTATGAAGGAAAAGATGAAAAAGAAATAAAGAAATTTATAAAAGAAAAATGTTATATGAGTATTTAAAAAATACAAAAACTACATTAAACTTCGCTTGAAAACTATGAGGCGTACTAGTGTACATTGATTAGTTTTCAAGCGAAAGTTTGTCTTGTTAAATAACAATTAATTAAAATTCACAATTTTTTGGTGTACGAGGATAAGGAATAACATCACGAATATTTTGCATTCCAGTTACGAACATCATAAATCTTTCAAAACCAAGACCAAAACCAGAATGAGGGACACTACCATATTTTCTTAAATCTAAATACCACCAGTAGTCTTTTTCATCTAAATTTAACTCTTTCATTCTAGCAGTTAGCTTAGAAATATCTTCCTCTCTTTGACTACCACCAATTAATTCTCCAATACCGGGAACTAAAAGGTCAGCCGCAGCAACGGTTTTGCCATCAGGATTTTGTTTCATATAAAAGGCTTTAATTTCCTTTGGATAATCAGTAACAAAAACAGGTTTTTTAAATATTTTTTCACTTAAAAATCTTTCATGCTCTGTTTGAACATCAAAACCCCAAGAAACCTTAAACTCAAACTCATCATTGTGTTTTTCAAGTTCCTTAATAGCTTCTGTGTAGGTGATTCTACCAAAAGGCTCATTGACTGTAACATTTAATTTGTCAAGTAAACCAGGAGCAATAAACTTATCAAAGAAAGCCATTTCCTCAGGTGCATTTTCTAAAACATAAGAAATAGCATATTTAAGCATAGCTTCTTCAACATCTAAGCAATCAGAAAGATCAGCAAAACACATTTCTGGCTCCATCATCCAAAACTCAGCAGCATGCTTAACAGTGTTAGAATTTTCAGCTCTAAAAGTTGGACCGAAAGTATAAATATTTCTAAAAGCCTCTGCATAAGTTTCACCTTCTAATTGACCACTAACAGTAAGGTGAGCATTCTTTCCAAAGAAATCTTTTGAAAAATCAGTTTTTCCATTTTCATCTTTCGGAATATTATCAAAATCGAAAGATGAAACAGAAAACATTTCTCCAGCACCTTCGCAATCACTACCAGTAATAAGAGGAGTATTTACATACACAAAACCTCTTTCTTGAAAAAATTTGTGAATAGCAAAAGCAAGCAAACTACGAACCCTAAAAACAGCATTAAAAGTATTAGTTCTAGGGCGCAAATGAGCAATAGTTCTCAAAAACTCAAAACTTGTATTTTTCTTTTGAATAGGGTAATCAGTATCAGATAATTTATATATTTCAACACTTTTAGCATGAATTTCAAAAGGTTGCTTAGCATTTTCTGTTTTTACACAATCTCCAACAACAATAATTGAAGAACTTATAGTAAGTTTGCAAACCTCAGCAAAATTCTTAAGTTTATCATCAAAAACAATTTGCACATTACTAAAAAATGTACCATCATTTAGTTCGATAAAACCAAAAACTTTAGAATTTCTTATTGTTTTTACCCAACCGCTAACTGTAATTTCTTTTCCAATATATTTATCTGTATTTCTGTATAAATCTTTAACTAAAGTATAATCCATAAAATAAATATTTGCATAATACTATTAAAACATTTAAAACATTCAATAACTATTATGCAAAATGCTCCTTTCCAATGTAAATATAATTTATCTTAAAAATTCTCCAAGTTCAGGAACTACAACTGAATTATCTGTTGTAGTTGTATTGTCATTTGTTGTATTATCTGAAGGTTCTGTTGTATTTCCAGAAACTTCATCTCCATTGTTTTCACTAACAGTGTTATCTTGTGTAGAAACACCATTAACAGTAGTTTCATTTGTAGAATTGCCATCATCAGTTACATTATTTGTATCAGATTCATCTATAGTATTGTCAGAATTTTCATCAACTTGATTTTCACTGTTTGCATCATTATCAGAGTTTTCCTCGTTAATTTCTTCTATCTTTGAAATGCTTGTTAATATTTCAATAACTTCAATATTTGTTTCAGTATCAATAGTTGTATCGTTAGTAGAAAGTACAAACTGGAATAAAATATCATCTTCAGGTATCAATATTAAATAATATCTTGATATTGCATTTTCGGCAGTTACATCGATATAAGAGTAATATACATTGTTATTTGAAGTACCAACAACGAATGTACTTGAACCAGCTTGTACTGACATATTTAATTGAGCACCTTGTGATTCAAGAGAAGAAACTAAAGTACTTAACAAAGTAGATCTTCCATCTGGAGTAGTAACATCAACTGAAAGTAAGCCTTTTAAATTTGATATAGCTTGTCCAGAATAAACTAATTTATAATCACCTTTAGTTAGTGATTTATCATCTTCACTATAAAACCAAGTATCAGGGTCGTACTCCATACTATATCCATCTGTGAAATCTAAAGACTCTAAAATAATATCTTCAGTATCAACAGTATCTTGAGTTTCACTAGAAGGCTCTTTAGAATTATTGCCACTATTACTAAAATTAATAATATCAAAATTTACAAGTAGTGCTAAAATTGCAGCAATTATAATAGGAATACATATACAATATGATGCAACTGCAATGACAGAGGTTCCACCTTTTTGAGAAGCCATATTAACAAGTTGTGAATTGTCTTGAGTAGCAGTTTTAAATTTATTTAATTTACTTTTTACAAAGTTTCTATATAAAGGATAAAATGCAAATCCATATATTAAGAAAAATACAACTACAACACCAGCAGTTAATCCTAAAGAAACAGGTCCAAATTTTGTAAACATGAACAATGATAAAAATAACAATAAAAATTGTAAAATAGTAAATAATAATCCAGTTAAATGCATTTTTCTATAAAGAAAGTATACACCACCAACAATAGAAGAAAATGCAGCACTACAATTAAATTTTGAAGAATGAGCTTTATCGTATAAACCGCCCATCCATGTTTTTACGAAATCCATATTGTAGTCGCCAGTTGATACATTTCCAGTATTTCCATAGCTTGGATTAGAATTCATATCGTATGTATTATTGTTCATATCTTGATTAGAAAAGTTATTAACATTTTGACCATTCATATTTGGACTAGCAAAAATATTGTCGTTTTGATTATTCATATCTTGACTAGTAAACGCATTATCATTTTGATAATTCATATCCTGACCAGCAAAAGAATTGTCATTTGAATAATTCATATCTTGACCAGCAAACGCATTGTCATTTTGATTATTCATATTTTGGCTAGCAAAATTGTTATCGTTTTGAAAATTTGTAGCATTGTTAGTGTTAGATAAATCTTGACTTAATATAGGATTTATTACATTTGAATTCATATCAGTATTCGTGATTGTAAAAGGATCTTGACTTTGATAAGGATTAGAATCCATAGGTATATTCATATCAGGATTTAAACTAGCATAAGGATCCTGATTTTGATAAGGATTAGAATTGATATCAGTATTTATACTAGCATAAGGATCCTGATTTTGATAAGGATTAGAATTGATATCAGCATTCACGCTAGCAAAAGGGTCTTGGTTTTGATAAGGATTAGAATTCATATCAGCATTCATACTAGCATAAGGGTCCTGATTCTGATAAGGGTCAGTATTCATGTTAGAATTGGAATCAGTATTTAAATTATTAGAATTATTAATATTAGTGTCTTGAATATTATTAGCATCGTTTGGATTTAAATTATTTGAATCGTCCATTTAAATAATCTCCTTGTAATAAATTTAGGCTTTTTAAATGGATAAGCCTATAACCTAAAATACACAAATACATAATTATTATAAGATAAAATAACAAAAATTACAATATTAAAAGTGAAATGTAATAAAAATGTAAAAAATCTTGAAAAAGTACAGGTAAAATGATAAAATATTTTATAAAATATTGATAAAATATAGTGGAGAAAAAAATGACTGATTTAAAAAAAGAAATTCAATATGTAAAAGGAGTAGGCCCAACAAGAGCAAAAATCCTAAATAAATTAGGAATTTATACATTAGAAGATTTAATAACATATTACCCAAGAGACTATGAAGACAGAAGCAAAATAAAACCTATTTCAGATGCACAAGATGGAGAAAAATGTTCCATTGAAGCAACAGCAGTTTCAAGCGTCAATTTAAGAATGCTTGGAAGATATAAAAGTATTGAAAAACTAATAGTACGAGATGAAACCGATACATGTATGATAACATGGTTTAATCAGCCATACATAAAAACACAAATAAAAAGAGGAGAGAAATATAGATTTTTTGGAAAAATGACAATAAAAAATGGAGTAAAAGAAATCAACTCTCCAGTTTTTGATGCAATAGAAAAGAGCAATAATACAGGGAAAATTATACCTGTATATCCTTTAACATACGATATAAAAGCAAGTGCGATTAGAAAAGTTATACAAAATGGACTTGATTTGGTAGACGATTTAGAAGAAATCATGCCTGAATATATATTAAAAAAATATAGCTTAATTGGATATGATGAAGCAATAAAGCAAATACACTTTCCTCGTGATTTTGAAAACTTTAGAAAAGCAAGAAGAAGATTAGTATTTGACGAATTGCTAACTATGCAATTAGGTTTATTAAAGCTTAGAGGAGAAAATGATAAACAAGTAAAAGGAATAAAATATAGTAAAGAAGTAAAAATGTCAGATGTAATAAACGATTTGCCATTTAGACTTACAAATGCACAAATGAAAGTATTGGAAGAAATTGATGCAGACATGGAAAAAGAAAAGCCAATGAATAGACTTTTGCAAGGAGATGTTGGCTCTGGAAAAACTGTAATAGCAATGATCACAGCATATAAAGCAGTAAAAAGTGGATATCAAGTAGCAGTTCTTGCCCCAACAATGATATTAGCAAAACAACATTTAGCAAACTTTGAAAAAACACTAGGAAAGTATGGAATAAAATGTGAAGGTTTAGTTGGTGGAATGACGGCTAAGCAAAAAAAATCTGCATTAGAAAAAATAGAAAATGGAGAAGCAAACATTATAATAGGAACACATGCCTTATTAGAAGAAAATGTAAACTTTAAAAAATTAGGATTGGTAGTAACTGACGAACAACACAGATTTGGAGTAAAACAAAGAAGTTCAATTATTGCAAAAGGAGAAAATCCGGATGTATTAGTCATGACCGCAACACCAATTCCAAGAACACTTGCGCTTATTTTATATGGAGATTTGGATATATCAATTATAGATGAATTACCACCAAATAGAAAAAGAGTAGAAACATTTGCAGTATCAAGAAAATTAGAATTAAGAGTAAATGAATTTGTAAAAAAAGAAATTGACAATGGAAGGCAGTGCTATGTTGTTTGCCCATTGGTAGAAGAATCAGAAGATGAAGATGCACCAAAACTAAAATCAGCTGTTGAACTAGGAGAAAAATATAAAAACGAGATATTTAAAAATTATAGAGTTGAGATACTTCATGGTAAAATGAAACCAAAAGAAAAAGATGAAATAATGGAGAGATTTAAAAACGGAGAAATAGACATACTAGTATCAACAACAGTTATTGAAGTTGGGGTAGATGTTCCAAATGCAAGTTTAATGATAATTGAAAACGCTGAACGATTTGGATTAGCACAGTTGCACCAATTAAGAGGTAGAGTAGGTAGAGGAGAATATAAATCTTATTGTATATTAAAATGCAATGGAGGAAATGATTTAATTAGAGAAAGAATGGAGATAATGACAAAAACTGATAACGGATTTACGATAGCAGAAAAAGACCTTGAACTAAGAGGCTCTGGAGATTTCTTTGGCACAAAGCAACATGGAATTCCAGAATTTAAGATAGCAAATCTATTTCAAGATATGGAAGCATTAAAAGAAGTTCAAGCCATAGCAATGCAGATTATAGACCAAGACCCATATTTGGAAAAACAAGAAAATCAATTATTAAATAAACTAATAGAAAAGAAATTTACAACAAAAGCAGAATTAACGATATAAATCCTGCTAATAAAAAAATATAAAAATAATGGCAAAAAATGTAAAAAAAAGTATTGACTGACGAAAAATAATGATATATAATAAACTTATTAGTAAAAGAAAAAATACTTGTTATACTAATAATTAAGTAAAGGAGGTTAACATGGAAAAAGCAAAAATAATAAAAAAAATTAATGATATTAATGAAGATTTTAAATTATCAGAAGAGGATATACAAGCGTTGTTAGAATCAGAGGAAGACATAAGAGAAGGAAGAGTGTATACGGAAGAAGAAGTCGTAGAATATTTAAAGGAAAAATGTGGATTTGAAAGGATGTAAGGGAGGTTAATATGGAAAAGGTAAAATATTTACAAAAGAGAGGGGTAGTTGATGACAGTTTCGAATTAACAGAAGAAGATATACAAGCTCTACTAAAGTCAGAGGAAGACATAAGAAAAGGAAGAGTATATACAGAAGAAGAAGCTTATGAATATTTAAGAAAAGAATGTGGATTTGTAGAACAAAAAATTTAAGCGAGGAGGTTTGTTATACTATAAAAAAGCGAAAAAGATTTTATCCTAGAATATATAAAATCATATATACTAAAGAATGTATTAACGAAATGCAAGAAATATATAATTATATTTCAATAAACTTAAGAGCTAGAAGTCAAGCAGATAAATTGTTTACAGAAATAAGACAAAGAATTATAGAACTGTCTATATTTCCAAAAATGTATGCTATAATAGCAAAACATGATAAAGCTGATAGAATATATCATAGAATGGTAGTAAAAAATTATATTGTATTATATACAATTGATTACATTAGGCATAAAGTATATATTTCACATATTTTTTATCAGAGAAGAAATTATTTAAATCTAATATAAAATTTTAATTCAAGAAAGTAATGGGGGCTTTCTTTTTTTTATTCTAAAAATCAAAAAAATTAAGT
>CANQXO010000069.1 GCA_947627825.1 uncultured Clostridia bacterium | reverse complement strand
TAATCAAATAAAGACTGAAAGTCACTTTATAAGCGACTTATCAGTCTTTTACTCTCTAAAAAGTGTCAAATTTAAGAATTTAATTTGTCAACATATTTGAAAAAATATCTTGAAAAAATCGTCAAAATAAGGTATTATAAATAAAGAATAACATTTAGGAGGAATCAATGAAACAAAAATTTTTAAAAGATTTAGGAATAGATATTAATGGCGAAACAGATGAGTTATTACAAAAATTTGATTTAAATGGATTAATGGACCAAATAAGTGACAATAGAATAAAAGAAGAAGACGAAGCAATAGATAAAATTCAAAAAGATAAAGAATAAAGATAAATAAAAAATTATAAAAAAATATATAAAAAGCAAAGAACAAATACACTAAAAAAACAGGAGCAAATAATGGATGTACCAGTTAAGAAGAATGAAGAATATATAGTAGATATAATAGATTATGGAGCAGAAGGCGAAGGTATAGCAAAAATAAATGGCTATACCATTTTTGTAGATAAAGCTTTAAAAAATGAAAAATGCAAAATACATATAACAAAAGTTTTAGCTTCACACGCCTTTGCAAAATTGGTAAATGTAATAGAAAAGTCAAAGCAACGAGTTGAGGAAGATTGCTATACATATAAAAGGTGTGGAGGATGTAATTTAAGGCATATTAGTTATCAAGAAACACTAAATATCAAGAAACATACAGTTCAAAACTTAGCAAATAAAATGTTGAAAAATAAAATTACTGTAAATGAAACTATAGGTATGGAAAATCCTTTTTGTTACAGAAATAAAGCTATTTATCCAGTAAGTCAAGATAAACAGATAGGAATATTTGCAAGTAGAAGTCATGAAATTATACCTATTAAAAAATGTGCTATACAAACTGATATATCTCAAAAAATAGCAAAATACATAGTAGAGAATTGGAATGAAACTATTTATGATGAAAAAACAAAACAAGGACTTTTAAGAAATATAATGATTAGAGAAGGCTTTAAAACTAAAGAAATATCGTGTGTATTAGTTGAAAATGGAGTAAAAGATTATGATTATAGTAACTTAATAAAAGCTTTCCCAGAAATAAAAACTATTATAATTAATGTAAATACTAAAGATACAAATGTTGTTTTGTCTAATGAAAACAAAGTATTGTATGGAGATGGATATATAAAAGATATATTATTAGGATATACTTTTAAAATTTCTCCAAATTCATTTTATCAAGTAAATCCTGTCCAAACAGAAAAGCTTTATAAGTTAGCAATTGAGAGCGCTAAACTTAAAAAAGATGATGTGGTTTGTGATTTATATTGTGGAATTGGAACAATTGGAATTTGTGCATCAAAATTTGTTAATAAAGTATATGGTATAGAAATTGTAGAAAATGCGATAAATGACGCTAAAGAAAATGCAAGAATAAATGATATAAATAATATAGAATTTGTGTTGGGTGATGTTGAAGAAGCTTTTGATAAACTTTTACAAAAAGGTGTAAAGCCAAGTGTTGTATTTGTTGACCCACCAAGAAAAGGATTAGATAACAAAACAATAGATAATTTGTGCAATCTAAAATTAGATAGAATTATTTATGTAAGTTGTAATCCGGCAACTTTGATGAGAGATTTGCAAAAATTTGAAGATGTATACGATATTAAAGCAATTACTCCGATAGATAATTTTTGTTATACCAGTCATGTGGAGTGTGTGGCTGTACTTAATCTTAAATAGCTTATAAGGAGAATAATATGAAGATTGGAATTGATTTAGATGGTGTTGTAATAGATAGTGAAACAACTTTTAGAACTTATGAAGAAATATATGACATAGATATTTTAAAGGGAAACAATTTAGTCAATCGAGAAGAACCAAAATTCCAAGAAAGGTATAATTGGAATGAAGAACAAGAAAAAGATTTTATTCAAAAATATTTTTTAACTGTGTCAAAAGAAAGTGGCTTAATGTCAGGATTTTTAGCTGTTTATAATATATTAAAAAAGCAAGGACATGAATTTGTTGTAATAACTGCTAGAGGTGGATTTGTTCCAAAAATGAAAGATGATGCTTTAGATTTATTTAAGAAAAATGGAATTGAATTTGATAAATATTACTGGGCTTGTAAAAACAAACTAGAGGTTTGCCAAAAAGAAGTTGTTGATATTATGATTGATGATGACTGGAAGATTATTAAAGAGCTATCTGAAAATAATATAAAAACATTATATTTTAGAGACACTAATATGGTAAAGCTTAATGAAAGTGATTACATTAAAGAAGTAAACAACTGGGGAGATATTTATAGGTATTTTTCAAATGAAAAATAATCTAAAAAATAACAAAGCGAATACATATATTAATAGGGTGATGAAAATTTGATAATAAAGGTTATTCAAAGTAAAAGTAACAAGACTAAAGCCATTCTAGAAGTATTAGATGAAAATAATATTTGTTTACTTAGAGCCGATGCATTCATTGGAGCAAATGGGACAACTGAAAACAAAAAAGAAGGAGATAAAAAAACTCCAATAGGCTTGTTTAATTTAGGCTTATGTTTTGGAACGCATAAAGATATAAAGCTTCATAAAAAAATCAAATACATTGAATTAAACAATAATTTATATTGGGTGGATGATATAAGTTCAAAATATTATAATATGCTTGTTGATATAACAAAAGTTGAAGCGGATTGGAAAAGTGCAGAACATTTAATTGATTATCAAAAACAATATGAGTATGCGGTAGAAATAAAAGCAAATCCTAACAATATAAAAGGAAAGGGAAGTGCGATATTTTTACATTGCACAAATGAAAAACCGACTGCAGGTTGCATCGCTATAAAAAGAGAATATATGATTAAATTATGCAGTTGATTAATGATAAAACAATAATTAAAATAATAGGAAATGATGTTTTTTATTAAACTCATTTCCTATTAAAAATCTTAATATAAAGTTCTAGTATTATGAAATATTATCAAAGGTTTAATATTAGAAGGCTTTGATAGCACTAAATACACCAGCAGATGCTAGCCCCATTATTATTCCAGCAAGTACGACACCAGCCATTATAGAGATAGAGCTTTTTTTGAAATCTAAGTCTAGCAAGCTTGCTGCTAAAGTACCAGTCCATGCACCAGTTCCGGGAACAGGTATACCAACAAATAAGAATAATGCTACATATACACTTCTTCCGGCTTTAGATAATAATTTTTTCCCGCCTTTTTCACCTTTTTCTAAGCAAAATTTAAAAAACTTTCCTATAAACTTTTTATCGCTACCCCAAATTAAAACCTTTCTTGCAAAGAAGAAAATTAATGGGACAGGTAGCATATTTCCCAATATACAAATTATATATAGAGGTAATATTGGCAAAGCTCCGCCAAAAGCTTCACTTAATCCAATAGGGACAGCACCTCTTAATTCAATTAGTGGAATCATTGATATAAAAAATACAATTAGAAATTTCTTAAACATAATTAATTTTATTTCCTCTCAAAAGTTTAACAAAATTTATTTTACTATATTTAAAGTTAATTGTAAATATGTAGAGCCATTATTATTTGATAATGTCATATTTAGTTATATAATATATGAAATTGCAAATACACACTTGAATAAAAAAGACTTATAGTATAAAATTAAATTTATTAAAATTAATATATTCTTTAAGGAAGGTGAATATGTTTTATCCAAAATTTTTAAGTGAAGGAGATATAATTGAAGTACCTTCACCATCAGGAGGCTCTGACAAAGAGGCTGACAAAAACAGAATAATGAGTGCTAAGTCAAAATTGGAAGATTTAAATTACAAGGTAAAACTTTCAAAAAACATTTTTCAAAATATTGTAGGAAGAAGTGCTGATGCTAAAACTAGAGCAGATGAATTAAATGAATTTTTTGAATCAGATTCTAAAATGATTTTTTGTGCAGAGGGAGGAGATTTTTTATTAGAAATCTTGCCCTATATTGATTTTGACAAAATAGTTAATAACCCAAAGTGGATTGAAGGATTTTCAGACCCTACTGGAATATTATTTCCAATTACGACGAAGTACGATATTGCAACAATTTATGGAACAAATTTTAAAAGCTTTGGAATGAAGGATTATCATAAGAGTTTAATAAATAATTTAGAAATTTTAAAAGGCAGCATTGTAAAACAAGAAAGTTATGATTTGTACGAAAATGAGTGGCAAGAAAAAGTCACTGGTCTTGAAGGTTATAATTTAACAAGCAAAGTAGAGTGGAAAAGTTTAGATGATAAGGAATGTACTGTAAAAGGCAGAATTATTGCTGGATGTTTAGATGTAATTGAAAAATTAGCAGGAACTAAATATGATGGAATGAGGCAATTTAATGAGAAATACAAAGATGATGGAATAATCTTAGGTTTTGACAATTGCGAGTTATCGAAGGAAGAATTGATAAGAACTTTTTGGAAATTAAATGCATTAGAATATTTTAAATATGCAAAATGCGTTATCATTGGAAGAAATGGGTTGGATAAAAGCTGTTATGTAGAATATAGCAATATGGAAAAATGTTTGCAAGATAGTGTATTATCTAAATTAAATATTCCAATTATATTTGACGCAGATTTATCGCATAAAGCTCCAAGCTTAAATATAATTAATGGAGCAGTTGCAACAGTTAATTATAAGTCTGGCAAGGGAGAAATATCATTTGAATTAAAATAAAAGAAGCAGGTGCTAGCGCACCTGCGACTTAGCTCCAATTCAGCCGGCAATGATGTGCTCGAACAAAAGTATGATGGGATACTTCATAATATCAATTACTAGCAAAACAATGAGTATTGTAATGATGTAACCGATAAATGTAAAGAGTCTCTTGAAAACTTTTATGCGAGTCACCATGACGAGAAGAATAATAAGAACTATCAAGATGAAAATAGCTATGATGTAGTCCATAATGGGCCCTCCTAGATGTATTATAATAATTATACAACAAAATCGAAGATTAAGCAAATAAGGTTATGGATACCTTATAAAATCCAAATTTTTATGCAAGGAGTTTAGAATTTATTTATGAAAGAAGAATTTATAAAATTATTGAAAGAAACAAATAGAGAAGGAATAGAAAAACTACTTGATTTCCTTGAAAAATCGGACTTTTATAAAGCACCTGCTAGTACAAGATTTCATGGAAGTAAAGAAGGTGGTTTGCTAGAACATAGTATGAAAGTATATGAAATTTTAAAACAAAAAGTAGCAACTTCTGTATTACCAATAGAAATATCAGATGAAAGCATAAGAATAATTGCATTGTTACATGATATATGCAAAACTAATTTCTATAAAGTTGACTATAGAAATGCAAAAAATAGTTTAGGTGTATGGGAAAAAGTTCCATACTATGCAGTAGAAGATACCATTCCTTATGGACATGGAGAAAAATCAGTAATGATGTTATCTGAGTATATAAAGCTAACAAATGAGGAAAAGTATGCAATTAGATGGCACATGGGTTATACAGAGCCAAAAGAACTATATACCACAATCGGTTTAGCTTATACTAAATACCCAATTGCTTTGCTTACACATGAGGCTGATTTAGAAGCAACTTATTTTTACAACTTGTAATATTTTATACAGTCAAATCTTTACAGCTTAAAAATTTACAATCAAAATTTTTGGTGGCAAAAAATAATACAAAATTTTACACTCAAAATTGCAAATAAACTTGATTTTCAATACTTACTATAGTATAATCAAATAAGCTATCTTTCTAATTGTGTGAAATATAATTTACCAATTAGAAAGATGAAAATAAAATTTTTTAGGAGGATAATATAATGGAATTAAAAGGTTCAAAAACAGAAAAAAATTTAATGGAAGCTTTTGCAGGAGAATCACAAGCTAGAAACAAATATACATATTTTGCAAGTAAAGCAAAAAAAGAAGGATATGAGCAAATAGCAGCTTTATTTTTAGAAACAGCTGAAAATGAAAAAGAGCATGCAAAAATCTGGTTTAAATTATTAAATGGTGGAGATATTTCTTCAACAGAAGATAATTTAAAAGCGGCTGCAGCGGGAGAAAACTTTGAATGGACAGATATGTATGACAGAATGGCAAAAGAAGCAAAAGAAGAAGGATTTGATAAAATAGCATATTTATTTGAAGCTGTTGGACAAATTGAAAAAGAGCATGAAGCAAGATATTTAAAATTATTAGAAAATGTAAAAGATGGATTAGTATTCAGCAAAGATGGAGAAAAAATATGGAAATGCAGAAACTGCGGACACATAGTTGTTGGAAAAGAAGCTCCTGGTGTTTGCCCAGTTTGCAATCATCCACAAGCATATTTTGAAGTAAAAGCTGAAAATTATTAATATTTTATAGAAAATACTAATACCTTTTCATAGAAAGTGAAAAAGATGAAAATTGGATTTACAATTGGAAAGTTTGCACCATTGCATAAAGGTCATGAAAGCTTAATCGAAAAAGGATTAAGAGAAAATGACGAATTCTACATTTTAATTAATGAAACTAATTTAAGTTCGATACCATTAAAAACAAGAGCCGGTTGGATACAGAAAATGTATCCAAAGGCTCATGTAATATTAGGAGAAAATCCACCACAAAAGTATGGAATGGATGAGCAGTCTGTAAAAATTCAAACAGATTATCTAAAGGAAATGTTTAAGGATATTCCAGTAACAACTTTTTACTGTAGTGAAGACTATGGCAAGTTTGTTGCAAGAGACCTAAATGTTGAAATGGTAAAAGTAGACAAAATAGTTCCAATAAGTGCAACAAAAATAAGAGATAATCCAAAGAAAAATAAAAAATATATGGAAGAAATGGTATATAAACATTTTATAAATTGAAGAAAGGTTTTATAAGGCAATGAATATTTTAGACACATTAAAGCAAAGAGATTACATTGAACAAACAATATATGAAGATGATTTAAGAAAACTGTTAGAAACAGAGAAAGTACCTTTTTATATTGGTATAGACCCAACTGCAGATAGTTTGCACATAGGACATTTTGTATCATTAATGGTTGCCTCTCATATGCAAAAAGCAGGACATAAGCCTATAATATTAATGGGCGGAGGTACTGCTAC
>CANQXO010000068.1 GCA_947627825.1 uncultured Clostridia bacterium | reverse complement strand
GCAGAAAAAGATAAATGGGACTTAGCAAAAGTAACACCAACAGCAGATGGAAAAGGAAACACAATACCAGTACCAAAAGGATTTTACTATGCAGGAGGCAACATAGATACGGGTTTTGTAATCTCAAGTGCAAGCGGAGATGATTTAAGTAATAAAGCCGGAGGCAATCAATTTGTTTGGATACCATGCACAGCCAAGCAGTACACAGATGCAATAGATGATGCAATTGAAAAAGGTTGGGCATCAGACGCATATAAAGATAATGGAGATGATGATTATGAGGGTCCAATAGGAGGAGGACAAGGAACAGATTGGAGTGACAACTATGAACCAGAAGATATAAGCAATATAATTACAAAATATGGAGAAGATGCAAAAACAACAATAACAGAAATAACCTTAGGGTGGGAGAACAAACAAACAACAGTAGCAACAACTAGTATAGAAAAATATGGAGGATTTTATATAGCAAGATATGAAGCCGGAATTCCAACGGAAGCAACAAGTTTTTATACATCACCAAGTAGTGAAGATTTTACATATAAAAGGGATACAGTATCAGGAGGACAAAGAGGAGCAACAAATAAAGCAGGGCTTGATTTAATAAAAAATTTAAAACCAGTAAGCAAAAAAGGAGTACAAGTATGGAATTTTATAACACAGCCAAATGCAAAAATAGTAGCAGAAAATATGTATAAAGGAAACGGTAGTATAGGAAGCTATTTAGTAGATACTGGAGCATGGAATGTAATATGCAATAGGTTTAATGACATATTAGGTACAAGTGAAGAAAAAGAAACACAAGGAAGAACAATAAATAATTCAATAGCATGGGGAAATTATAAAGATAATGTAACAACAGATTATACAAAAATAACAGGGTTGTGGGCAAAACATGGAGGAACAGTAACACTCTGGAAAGTTGCCACACAATATGAAACTAGAACACTTACAAGAGAAGATAGGATAGACCAAGAAACAGGACAAGCCTGGATAGAGTTATCAACAGGAGCAAGCAATGATTTTAGGTTATATAATATCTACGATATGGCAGGCAATGTATGGGAATGGACAATAGAACATAATGTAAAGAATAATAAAATGTTCGTTGTAATGCGTGGTTCCAGTTTTGATTCTTCTAGAAGTCTTGGAGTTGCGATGGGTGTTGGAGATTCTGAACTTACTCGTACTGATTGCTACATTGGTTTTCGTGTAGTTCTTTATATAAAATAAATTTATCTATTAAACAAACAGTAAAACTTAGTAGTGTATTACTGTTTGTTTTTTGTTGGAAAATTTTAAAAAGCATATAATAAAATATTAAGTAATAATCACAAGCTAAGTAGAATATAAATTAGGTGGAGGTAATTTTATGTTTATGGTTTTCAGCAAAGATAAAATAATATCATACTTAATATCTCTTAGTACTGTAACATTACTTTTTATAATGTCATTTGCTATAACAAAAAGAAATGAAGAAATAATAAAAACCTCAGCAAACGCAGTAATAACTAATAATATTGAAGAAATAGGGAAAAATGAAGTTATTGAAAATAATATACAATCAAATGAGAATTCTAAGGCAAATAATGAATTAAAATATAAAAATTAAAAAATGGAAATGTTACAAAAAATAAAAATATTTTAACTTTTTATGTAGACAAAACAAAAAGTTTGTAGTATAATTATAAATAGCGTTAAGAAACTAAGATACAAGAGAGCAAATTTTAAGGAGGAAAACAAATTGGAAACAAATTATGTAGAGAATAACAGTTTAGTGTTAGTGGGAAAAATAACAAGTGAAAAAACATTTAGTCATGAAATTTACGGAGAAAAATTTTATACATTTAACTTAAGTGTACCTAGACTAAGTGGAAATGCAGATATTATACCTATTACAATCTCAGAAAGATTATTTAAAGAAGATGAATTAGTAGTTGACAAAAAAGTAAAGGTAACAGGACAATTTAGGTCTTATAACAGCTATGAAAAAGAAAAGAACAGATTAATTTTAACTGTGTTTGCAAAAGATATTGAATTTTTAGAGAATCAAGATGAAGAAGTTGTTGCAAGTAAAGACTTTTTATCAAATGAAGTTGTTTTAATAGGATATATATGTAAACCTCCTATTTATAGACAAACTCCATTTGGCAGAGAAATTTCAGACATACTTTTAGCTGTAAATAGAGCATACAATAAATCAGATTATATTCCTTGTATAGCATGGGGAAGAAATGCTAGATTCTGCTCAAAGATGGAAGTCGGAGTTGAAGTTAAGATTATAGGTAGAGTTCAATCAAGAAATTATGAGAAAAAGCATGAAGATGGAACTATTGAACCTAGAGTTGCTTACGAAGTTTCAATAGCTAGTTTAGAGCTTGTTAATGAAAACGATGGAAACTCAGATAATAACGCTGAGGAAAACAGTGTAGAAGAAAATGCATAAGATATTAATTAATAAAAGTTTGTAAAAATACCTGGAAAATCAAACTTATCCTAAGGAAAGTGGTTAGCTTCCTGATAGGGTAAGTTTTTATTTTGCAAATTAATTTTAAATTAAACAATAAAAAGTACATAATATAATTTAGTAAAATATTTGTAATATTTTTGTAACATTTTTGTATTTTTACATTGACTTTTATTTAAAATGAAAATATAATAGTAGTGTAATTAATGTCTAAAATTACGAGGAGGAAAATATGGGTGAGATTATAGTCATAACATCTGGAAAAGGTGGAGTGGGTAAAACTACAACTACAGCCAACATCGGGGCAGCCCTAGCATTAAAAGGTAAAAAGGTTGTACTCATAGATACTGATATTGGTTTAAGAAACCTTGATGTTGTTATGGGACTAGAAAATAGAATAGTATATGACATAGTCGATGTAGTTGAAGAAAAATGTAAATTAAGACAAGCACTTATTAAAGACAAAAGATTTACAGATTTATTCTTATTACCAGCTGCTCAAACGAGAGATAAAAGTGCAGTAAATGAAGAACAAATGAAAGCACTAACCTCAAGATTAAAAGAAGAATTTGATTTTATTTTAATAGATTGTCCTGCTGGAATTGAACAAGGTTTTAAAAATGCTATAGCAGGAGCAGATAGAGCAATTGTTGTAACTAATGCTGAAATTTCATCAATTCGTGATGCTGACAGAATAATAGGATTATTGGAAGCTTCTGAAATAAAAAATCCAGAATTAATTATTAATAGACTTAGACCTGAAATGGTAAAAAAAGGTGAAATGATGGATGTTGAAGATATACTGGATTTATTATCAATTGACTTAATTGGAGTTGTTCCAGAAGATGAAAATATAATCACTCAAACTAATAAAGGAGAGCCAGCTGTATCAAATAAAAAGGCACCATCAGGTAAAGCATATCTTGAAATAGCAAGACGAATACTTGGAGAAAATATTGAAGTTACAATTCCGGGTAGAAAAAAAGAAGGCTTTTGGAGCAGACTTAGAAAAAATCGTAAATAAAAATACTAAAATGGAGGAAAGAAAATGTTTGGAAGCATTAAAAATTTTTTCAATAAAGTGGGAAAAACAAAATATTTAAATAAGTTAAATAAAGATGAGGCAAAGGAAAGGCTACATTTAGTGCTTTTACAAGACAGAGCTAATGTATCAGCTGATTTCCTTGATATGATGAAACAAGAAATAATTGAGGTAATAAAGAAGTACATAGATATCGACGAAAAAGAGATGGATGTTAAATTGACTAATAAGCAAAATAGTGATGGAACAACAGGTGCACCAGCCTTATATGCTAATATCCCAATCGTTGGTATAAAAAGTGAAACAAGAAAGAAAACTAATAAAATAAAATTAAAAGAAATGGACAATAATACTCAAAGTAATAAAGATGATAAGAATAGCAAAAAGAAAGTAGATAAAAGTAATTCAAAAACACAAAAAGGTGATAAAAAGTTAGCAAAGTCTACTGAAAAAACAGAAAATAAAGAAGATAAAATAGACAAAGAAGATAATAAAAAGCAAGACAAAAGTCAAGACAAAAATCAAGATAAAAATCAAGCTAAAGTCCAAGATAAAGACCAAGATGTAAAAAAAGCTGATAAGAAAGAAGATACAAAATTACAAAAGGAGAACGATGAAAAAAAGAATAACAAAAAATCTTGAATGGTCCATATTAATATGTACAGTCCTATTAGTAATAATAGGACTATTTGCGATTTATTCGGCAACTGAAAGCACTAATCAAGAAGAATTTAGAAAACAGCTAACTTGGATTGGTGTTAGTATACCATTTTTGATTATTTTTACTTTAATAGATTATGATACAATTGCAAAAATTTCACCAATACTTTATGTGCTGGTGTTAATAAGCCTAGGAGCAGTCTTGTTTACAACACCTATATCAGGTGCAACAAGCTGGTTTACATTTGGTTCATTTTCTTTGCAACCTTCAGAATTTACAAAGATTGTTGTAATATTGTTATTAGCGTTAATAATGTCTAGAATGAAAAAGAAAGGACCAAAGGAAATTAGCAGACCAACTAGGTTATTTTTGTTGTTACTCATTTTTGCTATACCAGTAGCACTAATAATTAAGCAACCTGATTATGGAACCGCAATTGCTTTTTTGGTTTCATTTCTATTTATGCTTTTTGTGGCTGGAATAGATAAGAGATATATAATAATTTCGCTGTTGTTAGTAGCAGTTGCAATTCCAGTAGGATATAAATTTGTTTTGCCAGAACATGCAAAAAGAAGAATAGATGTATTCTTAAATCCAGAATTAGACCCAAGAGGTTCGGGATACAATTTAACTCAATCTAAAATTGCAATTGGAGCAGGTGAGTTATTTGGTATGGGTTTGCTAAAAGGAAATCAAACTCAACTAGGTTTCTTATATCCAAAGTCAACTGATTTTATTTTCTCAGTAATTGGGGAGGAAATGGGATTTATAGTTGCAGGAACAGTAATTATACTGTATGTTATTTTAATAACAAAAGCACTGTATGTTTCTAAAACTGCAAAAGATGATCTGGGAACTATTATATCAGCCGGAATAGCAGGAATATTTTTCTTCCACATGGTTGAAAATGTAGGAATGACGATGGGCTTGTTGCCAATAACAGGAGTACCGTTACCATTTGTAAGTTATGGTGGAAGTTCACTTTTAAGTAATTTTATAATGATTGCACTATTGTTAAACATAAGTGGAAGAAGACAAAAGGCAATATTTGTGGAGAAAAAAGGCGGAGAATTCTGGTCAAAAAATTAAAACGAGATACAAATCAAAAATTGACTAATAAAAAGTAGCAAAATATTAATTAGTAAAACTGACTTTAAAAAAAGTTGTATAAAAACATAAAACGATAAAGTACGACTAATAAAAAAGTAGTAGAAATATAAAACGATAAAGCACGACTAATAAAAAAGTGGTAGAAATATAAAAAGGTGATTAAGAGCATAATATGAAACTTAAAATCGGAACTGTAGAATTAAATAACAATATAATTTTAGGTCCTATGGCAGGTCTTACTGATAGGGCCTTTAGAATTGTATGTGAAAAATATAATCTGGGTTTAGTTGTAACTGAAATGATTAGTGCAAAGGCTTTATTTTACGGAGATGAAAAGACAAAAAGGTTATTAAGTACAGAAGGAGAAAAGGTTCCAGTTGCAGTCCAAATATTCGGTAGCGACATCCAATCTATGGCATTTGCTTCTAAATATATAAATGACAACTACGAATTTGATATAATAGATATAAATATGGGATGTCCAGCTCCAAAAGTTGTAAAAAATGGAGATGGAAGTAAACTTTTGTTAGATGTAAATAAGGTGTACGAAATAACAAAAGCAGTTGTAGACAATTCGAATATCCCAGTAACAGTTAAAATACGAAAAGGTTGGGATAGTGAGCATATTAACGCAGTTGAAGTTGCCAAGGCAATAGAGCAAGCGGGAGCATCTGCTATAACAGTGCATGGAAGAACAAGAGCAGAGTATTATGCTGGCAAAGCAGATTGGGATATAATAAAAAAAGTAAAAGAAAATATACAAATACCAGTAATAGGAAATGGCGATATAAAAACAGTATATGATGCTAAAAAAATGTTTGAGCAAACTAATTGTGATGGCATAATGATATCAAGAGCTTGTTTAGGAAATCCATGGATATTTGAACTTGTTCAAGAATATTTGAATAATAACATTATTAGAGAGATAACAAATCAAGAAATATTAGAAACAATTATAGAACATATAAATCTAGAAATCGCTGATAAAGGCGAAAATATAGGAATAAAAGAAATGAGAAAGCATATTTGTTACTATCTAAAAAATATGCCAAATGCTTCTCAGACTAGAAACAAAATTAATCATTTAGAAACTCAACAAGAAGTTGAAGATACATTAAAAGAATACTTTTCAAACTTGTAAAATATAATATAAATAACATTTTTTAATGTTATTTATTTTTTTGCCCAATAAAAAAGAGGAGGTAAAAATGAAAAAAAATTATATTATAGCAGGTATAATAGTTGCAGTAGGTATAATAACTATAATCTGTATTATTATTTGCAACAAAAATTTTATAAATAATAATTATAAAAATGCCAAAAATGGGAATAATAAAAGTATACAAGAGATTGAAGATTATATCTTAAAAATTGATGAATATAAGGCAAACATAGAAATCAAGGTTATAAACAATAGAAATGAAAATATTTATAAAGCAAATCAAACAGTAACTAAAGATTATGAAAAACAAGTAATGCTTGAACCAAATGAAATTAAAGGGTTAGAAATGAATTATGCTAACAATAAACTAGAAATAAAAAATACCCAGCTGAATTTAAGCAAAATTTATGAAAATTATTCTAATTTATCAAACAATAATTTATTTTTAACAGAATTCATTAAAAGCTACAAAGAAAGTTCTGAAAAAACAGTAAAAGAAATAGAAACAAATATGATTTTATTTGAAGTAAAAACAAATCGAAATAAGTATGATGCAACACAAAAGCTATATGTAAATAAACAAAATTTACAACCGGAAAAATTAGAAATATTAGATGATAACAATAACGAAAAAGTTTACATATTATATAATGAGA
>CANQXO010000067.1 GCA_947627825.1 uncultured Clostridia bacterium | reverse complement strand
GATCTCAAAGTTCGTAGCCTTGCATTCTATCCAGCTAAACTACGGGTGCATAAAATCATTATACTACAATAAAAAAATATTTTCAATAAAACCATATAAAATATTGAAAAAAAAGGTTAACAGATATATAATTAGGGTGATTACCAAATATGAAGGGAACAAAAGTAAAATGAAAAGAAAAAAAGGTATAATTATAATATTAATTATCATACTTATAGCTATTATAGCAATAGTATCAGCTATAGTCTATTTCAACAGAGATAAAGAAAATATAATAGTAGAAGAATTTGATACAATTTATGAGGATGGAGTAAAAATAAACACAAGTAAAGAATTAGCAAAAGAAAGAGACTGGGGAAATTTACACATATCAAATATAATACTTTCTTGCAGAAATGGATTAAGTACATTACTTGCAGATGTAACAAATAATGGAACAACTACAACAGAAAATCAAGTAATAAAAATTGAATTGATAGATAAAGAGCAAAATGTAATTATGGAATTAGAATGCAATATACTACCAATAAAACCAGGTGAAATGAAGCAATTAAATGCAAATGTAGGGCATGATGTTGCAGGAGCGTATGATTTTAGAATATCAGAACTATAATTATAGAATAACAAAACAATGGAGATAGATAAAAATGTCATATATTGAATTTAAAGATATCACCAAAGAATACCAAATGGGAGAAATAACAATAAAAGCATTAAATAAAGCTAGTTTCAATATTGAAAAAGGAGAACTAGCTGTAATAGTAGGCCCAAGTGGAGCAGGAAAAACAACAGCACTTAATATTTTAGGTGGAATGGATACAGCAACAACAGGAAGTTTAATAGTTGATGGAAAAGAAGTAACAAAGCTAAGCAATAGAGAACTAATAAAATATAGGAGAGATGATATTGGATTTGTATTTCAATTTTATAATTTAATACAAAACCTAACAGCATTGGAAAATGTAGAAATTGCAACACAACTTTGTAAAGATGCATTAAATCCATCAAAAATCTTAGAAAAAGTTGGATTAAAAGATAGAAAAAATAACTTTCCAGCACAACTTTCAGGAGGAGAACAACAAAGAGTAGCAATCGCAAGAGCAATTGCTAAAAATCCAAAGCTATTACTTTGTGATGAACCAACAGGTGCACTAGATTATAAAACAGGAAAACAAATTCTTAAATTATTGCAAGATACTTGTAGAAAAGAAAATATGACAGTAGTAATAATTACTCATAACACTGCAATAACACCTATGGCCGACAAAATTATATATTTCAAAAATGGAAAAGCAGAAGAAGAAAAAATAAATAAGGATATTGTACCAATTGAAGAAATAGAATGGTAGTGTGAGTAAAATGAAAAGCAAGCTTTTAAAAAATAGTATAAAAGAAATAAAAGGCACATTTAGAAGATTTGTGTCTATATTTCTTATGTCTTTTTTAGGAGTAGGCTTTTTTGCAGGGCTAGTAGCATCTGGTCCTGATATGAAAGAAACTCTAGACAAATATTATGATAATCATAAAACATTTGATATATCAGTAGTTTCAACACTTGGACTAACACAAGATGATATAAATGAACTAAGCAAAGTAGAAGGCATTGAAGAAGTATATGGTGTAAATAGTGTAGATAAAGAAGTTAGAATTACAGACGAAAATTATATTTCAAAAATAATCGAAATTAATAGCAATATAAATACAATTAGTTTAACAGAAGGAAATATGCCGCAAAATGATAATGAATGTGTAATGGACAATATCTTTGCAAACACCAATGACATAAAAATAGGAGACACTGTAAAAATTGATGAAAAAGAATACAAAATCGTTGGTAAAGCACAATCACCTTTATATATAACATTTTCAAAAGGCACTACAAATATTGGTTCAGGAAGCATAGACTGTTTTATATACATAAATAAAATTGAACAAGATTATTATGCAAATATTTATTTAACAGTATCAGATGCAAAGAAATTAGTTACAGACTCAAAAAAATATAATAATCTGGTAGAAGAAGCAAAGCAAAAAATAGAGCAAATAAAGCAAAATAGAGAAGATGCAAGATATGAAGAAATAAGGCAAGAAGCGGAAGAAGAAATTAATAAAGCTAGAAATGAATTAGAAGAAAATAGACAAGAAGCAAACAAAAAAATAAGTGATGCAGAAAGTAAGATTTCACAAGGACAAAAAGAAATAGAAACAGGAAAAAGACAATTACAAAATAGTAAAACTACCCTTTTAAAAAATAAAAAAGATGCAGAGGAAGCATTCAGTAATGCCCAAAAGCAAATAACAGAAAACGAAAAAAATTTACAACAAGCAAAAGATGGCCTAACACAGGCAGAAGATGGATTAGCAAGCTTAAATGAAAAATTAGAAAAAGTAGAAGAAGACTTGCAAGAAGCAAAGAATAATAAAACAGCTTTAGAAAAATTAGGGCAAGATACGACACAAATTAATGAGATTATTGGACAATTAGAATACGCAAAAAGTGGTTTAACTGTGGAAAAAACAAAACTAGAAACGCAGATAAATGATTTAAGAAGTACAATTAGTTTAGGAGAAACACAAATAAACAATGCAAAAGAAGAGCTAACTAAAAATAAAGTAAGTACAAACAATCAATTAAAAGAAGCTCAAAATAAAATAAACAATGCACAAAAAGAAATAACAGAAAATGAAAACAAAATAGTAGAAAGTAAAAACGAATTAGAAAATCAAAAAGCAGAATTAAACAATTCTTTAAAAGAAACCGAGGACAAAATAGCAGATGCAGAAAAAGATTTAGAAGACATTGAAAAGCCTGTATGGTATATAAGCACAAGAGCAGATAACTCAGGATACAGTACATATACCGATTCGGTCCAAAGTATGATAAACATAGCAAAACTATTTCCACTAGTATTTTATATTATCGCAATATTAACAAGTTTAACATCAATGACCAGAATGGTAGATGAAGAAAGACTAGAAATAGGAACACTAAAAGCATTAGGATATACAAATTTACAGATTCTTGGAAAATATATTCTATACTCACTATCAGCAACAGTACTAGGTGGAATAATAGGAATGGCAATAGGATTTAAATTTCTACCAAATACAATATGGACAATATATAAAATAATGTTTGATATGGCAGAATTATCAGCACCATTTAGAATAGATGTAGGCTTAATAGGACTAGGAATTGCAATACTATGTATATGTGGAGCAACAACAATCGCTTGTATTAATTCATTAAAAAATATGCCAGCAAAACTAATGAGACCTAAAGCACCAAAAGCAGGAAAGAGAATATTCTTAGAAAGAATAAACTTTATATGGAAACGATTAAACTTTTCACAAAAAATAACAACAAGAAATATATTTAGATACAAAAAAAGAGCAATGATGACAATAGTAGGAATAACAGGTTGTACAGCATTAATACTAGCAGGATTTGGACTAAGAGATTCAGTAACAGGAATAGTATCATATCAATATGGAGAAATATGTAAATATCAAGAATTAATAAACATTAATGATGAAAAAGCAATAGATTTAATAGATGGTCAATATGTAAAAGCCAATATGCAAACAGTAGAATTAAACGGAAAAGATGCCAATTTAATGGTATCAGACACAGACATAAAAGAAGTAATTAACTTTTACGACAAAAAAACAGAAGAAATAGTAGACTTAAGTGATGATGGAATACTAATTACTGATAAATTAGCAGATTTAATAAATGTAAAAGCAGGTCAAGATATAAAAATAAAAATAGATGAAAAAGAATACACCTTTAAAATAAAAAATGTACTAAAAAATTATATTTACAACTATGTATATATGTCAAAACCATTGTATGAAAGTAGCATCGGAAAATATGAAATAAACACCATAATAGTAAAAGATAAACTTAGTGAAGAAAAAAAGGAAGAAATATTAGAAAATGATGCTGTATTTGCACTAATGGATGTAGAAGAAACAACTAAAAGTGTAGAAGACATGTTGCAGTCACTTAACTATGTTGTAATAATATTAATAGTATCAGCAGCAATGCTCGCATTCGTTGTATTATACAATTTAGCAAACATCAACATTGGAGAAAGAGTAAGAGAAATAGCAACACTGAAAGTCTTAGGATTTTACGACCCAGAAGTAGATAATTACATTAGCAAAGAAACAAGAATATTTACAGCAATAGGCATAGCACTAGGACTTGTAGCAGGATATGTTTTATGTAATTTCCTAATAACAACTTGTGAAGTAGAAATGGTAAGATTCGTAAAACAAATACACTTAGCAAGTTATATATACTCAATTTTAATAACAATACTGTTTACAATGATAGTAAATATCATAGTACACGGAGCTTTGAAAAAAATAAATATGATAGAATCATTAAAAAGTGTAGAATAGAATTGCATTATATGATATACTATGATAAATCTTATAAAAAAGGAGAAAAATATGGAAACAAAAAAAGAAAAAAGTAATTATCTTTTAGGAACCATAGGAGCATTAATAGGAGGACTAATAGCAACAATTCCATGGATATTAACTTATGTATATGGAAACATGATGTTGTCAATACTAGCAGTTGTTATAGCCATAGGAGAATTTTATGGATACAAACTATTTAAAGGAAAAATTACAAAAAAAGTATCAATCATTATAATGATATTAGCAGTTTTAATCGTTATATTTACATCTTTAGTAAGCATACCAACATTTTTATTAATGGAGGAAGGCGTGAATGTAAGTGCAAACAATATAAAAATGCTATATGATGACGAAGACTTTATGCAAGCATTAATGAAAGACACAGGTGTAGCAGTATTATTTACTATATTAGGAGCTAGTGTAATTACTGAAAATATTAAAAAACAAATAAAAAATGGTAATGGTGAAGAATTAGACTTAACAAACAAAGGAGAAAGAGAACAGATAAAAAAAGAATCAATAGAAAAAATTAAACCAATATTCAAAAAATTCAATGCATTCACAGAAGAGCATGGAATATTAAAAGACGAATTAAATGCAGAAATCAATGAAAAAGATAAAAAGGAAGAATTAAATCAAGCCTTAAATATATTAAAATCTTATAAAATTGTAAAAAAAGCAAAAGGGAAATATTATTATTCAGAAGAAGCAGAAAAAAATCAAGTAGAAGAAAAAGCAACAAACAAAGACAAATCAAAAACAACAACAATAATAATTGCAGTAATACTAGTAGCAGTAATGATAGGAGTAGTATGTTTAAATAAAGCAGGTATAATAAATGAACATCAAATATCAAACAGTAACATAGACTTTAGCGTAAATGGAAAATGGACAGATTATATGACTGATGGCTATAATACAGGATGGATGTACTATAGATATATTAACAATAAAGAACCAGAAAACTTTGAAAATATTACAGAAACAGACGAAATAGACTATAGCACAATGCCAGCATTTCTAACTATAACCGATTATACAAATGCATCAGATGAAATAGGAACAATAGAAGAAATAAAAGCAAACTGTGAAGAAAGCATTAACTCATTAGAAGAAAAACCATCATCATTTGAAACCGAAATTTTAAAAACAACAAATGGATATGATATGTTAAAAATTAAATTAATATATGAACAAGAACCAAGCCAAATAGGATATACGATGTACATACTAAATGGAAACAAATTAGTTACAGTAGACGCAAGCAGTGTAAATTTATTAGATGATGAAATATTAGAAGAAACAGCAAATGAAGTAGCGCAATCATTAACATGGAAATAATATCAGTTTAGATTATGGGGGACAAAAGGTGAGCGAAGAAACAAAGCCAGAGGTAAAAGCTGAAGTAAAAGAAAAACAACCAGAAGAAGTAAAAAAGACAAGTAAAAAAGTCATAATACTAAGCACACTATTTATAATTGGAATCTTTTTAGGAACATTTGCATATATGATGAACACAGATGATGTAAACAACTTAGGAGAGCTATTAAGAACAGCAGATTATAAATGGGTATTTATAGGAGTATTATGTTTAATAACCATGTGGCTTGCAGAAACAGTCAATATGCATATACCATTAAAAAGATTGTATCCAACACAAAGATTTACAAACTCGATAAAAATCACAATGATAGGACAATTATTCAACAACTTAACACCATTTAGCACAGGTGGTCAAGTAATGCAAGTTTATGAAATGGGCAAAAGTGGCAAAAGAACAAGCGACACACTATCAATACTTTCAATGAAATTTTTAGTACAACAAATAACAATGATGGTATTCACAGTAATGGTATTAATAACGCAATTTAAACATTTTCAAGATTTATTTAGTCAATATTTAATAATAGGAATAATAGGAGTATTAATAAACATCGTACTATTAGTTTTCCTAATACTAGCAGGAACAAATAAAAAATTTATCATGAAAATTGCAAGCCCATTAATAAGACTAATAGCAAAAATAAGGATAGGAAAATTTAGATTTATAAAAGACGCAGAAGGAAAAATAGAAAAATTTGAAAAAAGTGTAGAAAACTATAATGAACAATTTAGAATAATGCATAAGCACAAAAAAATGGTACTACAAATGGCAATAGCAGGATTCATACAAGCAATAACATATTATGCAATAACATTTTCAGTATATAAAACATTTGGAAACATAGGAGCAAACTTCTGGGAAATAGTAACAAGGCAAACATTTTTAGTATTACTCGTATCAGTAGTACCAACTCCAGGAGCAGGAATTGGGGCAGAAGGCGGATTTTGGCTTATATTCGGACCAATATTTAAAGACACAACAAGTTTATCAATTTTGTTCTGGAGAATATATACATTTTATTTGCCAATATTGGTAGGTTCATTATTTATGATACCAACAAAGAGATTAATTACAAAAAGACTACAAATATTAAAAGAAGTAAAACACAGAAATCAGTAACAAAAATTAAGACCATGTATATTATAAATTATAAATAAATTGTATACATGAAAAACGAAAATATTGCTTGAAACAAAAATATTTCAAAAAATTACTTGATATTTGCTCATAAATATGTTATTATATATGAGTGAATATTTTTCGAGGTGTGGCTCAGTTGGTAGAGCGCGTGGTTTGGGACCATG
>CANQXO010000066.1 GCA_947627825.1 uncultured Clostridia bacterium | reverse complement strand
AAAAACAGTTGTTACAGGTGTTGAAATGTTTAGAAAAACACTTGATTCTGCAGAAGCAGGAGATAACATTGGTGTTCTATTAAGAGGAACACAAAGAAATGAAGTTGAAAGAGGTCAAGTTCTTGCTCAACCAGGAACAATTCATCCTCATACAAAATTCAAAGCTCAAGTTTATGTTCTAACTAAAGAAGAAGGTGGAAGACATACACCATTCTTCAATGGATATAGACCACAATTCTACTTCAGAACAACAGATGTTACTGGACTAATTGATTTACCAGAAGGAACAGAAATGGTTATGCCAGGTGATAACATTGACATGACAATCGAATTAATTACCCCAATCGCTATTGAAAAGGGATTAAGATTCGCTATTCGTGAAGGTGGAAGAACAGTAGGTTCTGGTGTTGTTTCTGAAATAATGGAATAACAAACAAAAAATAACAAGGGTTACAAGCAATTGTAACACCTTGCTATTTTTTTATTTCCCACTAATTTCCCACTTTGGTTTAAAATAAAATAAAACCTTGAAAATTAAGGTTTATTTGTATTTAATATATTTATTTACTTACTATCTAAGAATTTATGATAAGCTTCTAAAAATCTTAACATATCTTCAACATCAACACTACCTAACTTAAAGTTGATAGTTTCTTTAGGAATTTTAAATAATTTATCACATTTGACTATACTATCAACATCTAAATTATTGTTGTTGTTTTTCTTTAATGGTTCATTATATTTAAATTTTGAATTTTCTTTACTTTTATGTATATTTGAGGATATAACAAAACCAAAGTATTCCGCCGGAATTAATTCACCATCATCACTAATAACTACAAAAAAGTGATGGTCTACTAAATTTTGTTCTTTATCTTTAAATTTTGCTACCCATACAATATCTCCAATTTCGTATTTCATTTTTTCTCCTTCTACTTTTTATAAATTATTTTTTCTTTATATTTATAGTCTTACCTTTATTTGATTCATCTTGTACGGGGAAATCTTTGAAAGCCTCTGTATGTGGTCTTATGATATTTTTTTGCTTGCTAATTAAAACTAACTCTTTTGCTTTTTTATTAAGCTCCATCATATTTGTTTTCATTTTATTCCTCCTTTTTTATTATTATATGTACCACTATAAATATTATAACATAAAATTATGTGAAGTTCAAGAATTAACATAATTTGTTATTCACAATGCATCATAATATAAAAAAAGTCAATGCTTTTTATATAAAAATTATTTCTTTATTTATATCACAAAATATTACAAAAATCAACAAAAATTGGTAAATTTATGCAAAATATTATACTTTTTCATTTTATAACTCTTTTCAATAGAATTTCTCAATTATTTTCATTAACTTATTGAATATTTTATTTTTTAAATATATACTTAAATTATAAAATGAAAGGCACTATGCAATTGATTTTAAAAAGTTAAAAGCAAATATTGGACAAAAGTCAAGAAATAATGAAAGGAAACAAAGGAAAATATTTTTTACTCATAATGTCTTTTATAGGTTGGTATATTGTAGCTGCAATAGTAGGTTATATAATTACAACAGGGGTTAATAAATTAGGAATAACTGCTTTAAATATTATAACAACTTCAATAGGTTTTATAATATTAACACCATATATAAAAATGACAACCTTAGAATTTTATGAAGGAATAAAAAATGTGCCAAAATAGTATTTAAAACGAAATCAAAAAAATTGTAAAACTAAATTCTAACAAAGTTAATCATAAATAGTCTTTAAAACTAAATTTAAAAATTTTTAAAACAAAAAATTGCGAATCGTTGACTTTTAAATACTTTCATTATATACTTATTAAACAAACCTAGGAAACGAATTATATGAGGGGAGACCAAGTATGAAAAGAATTTTTGTAACAATAATGATTTTAATATTTACAACAGCTTTAGCAGGAACAGTTTTAGCAGCAACTGGAGTTGTAAATACACAAGGTTTAAATCTTAGAGAAGAAGCAAGTACTGCTTCAAATGTAATAACACAATTAGATAAAGATGCAACTGTAAATATTATAGAAGAATTAACAGATTGGTGCAAAATTTCTTATGGTAATTACACAGGTTTTGTAAGTAAACAATATTTGAAAATCAATCAAGATGATACAGGAACAGTTACTGAGGCTAATCAAGGTCAAGTAACAACCAATAATGAAACCCCTTCAGTAGTAACAACAAACAATGACACTCCAACAACAAATAGTGGTGAAGTACAAGCAATTAATAGGGAAGGAACTATTAATCAAGAAGCAGTTGTTTATTCATTGCCATTATTAAATTCCACAATAGTTACAAATTTGCCAGCAAATAGCAAAGTAACAATTATATCAGAAGTTGGAAAGTGGAAGTATATTTTAACAGATAGTGTATCTGGATGGGTTATTTCAAGCAAAATAGATGGAACAATAAAATCAAATACAGAAAATCCTACAAATGCAAATACTACAAATCCAGAAAGCAATTCGAATAACACAGAATATAACAATGGTAATACTGAGCAAGGAAATAACAATAATGGAAGCCAAGTTCAAGAGAATAATAGCAATGAAAACAATCAAGGAAATAACAGTAACCAAAACAATCAAGAAAATAATGGGGGACAAGTAAGTCAAGGCAATAGTGAATATCCAACTACAATGTATGTAAATGTTGATGCAGTAAATGTAAGGGACCAAGCAACAACAGATTCAGATATCATTGCTAGCGTTGAGTTAAATAATGAAGTAACTGTATTAGGAGTATCTGGAGATTGGTACAAGGTAAAAATTAATCAATCAAATGGTTATATAAAGAAAGATTATTTATCAACTACAAAGAAACAATAAATAATAAATCAATAAAAGTAAAAAGAAACAATAAAATATGAGGGCACGGAAGGAATATATGAAATCAAGATTTTTGTGTGCCCTAACGATATTAATAATTATTTGCATATTAGGGCTACACCAAAAGGGTGTAGTCTTTTTTGAGTACAAGGGTGAAAAAGAAGGAAATTTCGAAATAAAAATAACAAGTGATGCAGAAGAAAAAAATTATTATTTGTCTTATGAAGGAATTGTACAAGGTAAAAAATTCATAATATATGTGCCCAAGGAAATAGAAAAATTAAATTATGGAGATAAGATTATAGCTAAAGCCAATTTTTCTGAAGCTCAAAAAGCTAGAAATGCAGGGTGTTTTGACTATTCATTATATTTAAAAACGAAAAAGATATACGGAATATTTAAGGTAGAAAATATAACTAAAATTGAAAAAGCAAAACAAATACCTGTAATAAAAAAATTGCAAGATTATATAAAAAATTCTTTTAAGTCAAATCTAAAAAGTCAAAACTCTGACCTAGCAATTGCACTTATTTTAGGGGATAGAAGCAATATATCAAAGCAAGTACAAGAAAATTTTAAAACAGCGAATCTTACGCATTTGTTAGCTATTTCAGGAGCTCATTTTTCCTATGTAATACTTGCTATAAATTTGCTTCTAAAAAAATTAAAAAATAAAAGATTTAGGCAAATTATATTATTGTTATCAATCCTGTTTTTTATGAACTTAACTGGAAATACTCCATCAGTTTGCAGAGCAGGAATTATGAGCATTATGACCATAATTGCAAGCATGCTGAAAAGGAAAAACAATTTTTACACTACTTTGTGTGTATCATTACTTATTCAAATTGCAGCAAATCCATATACAATTTTTGACTTAGGTTTAATTTTATCATATAGTGGAGTGCTTGGAATCGTTCTATTTTACGATTTTTTCTATGAAAAAATTAAGCTTAAAATTGTAAGTGTAACCTTGTCTGCCAATGTATTCATAGTACCAATTATGATTTACAATTTTAATACAATTTCATTTACATTCTTAATTTCAAATGTACTAGCATCAGGGCTACTTGGAATAATTGTTATAATGGAATTATTTTTATCTTGTTTTCCAGTTAAACCATTATTTGTGATATTAGATATATTTTTAAGCTTGTTAAAAAAGATTGCTGAGTTCTGTGCAAATCTACCATTTTCTAAGGTATATGTAACAAACAATACCATTTTTGTTGTTTTAGCTATATATTTAATAGTCTACCTAATTATAAAAAAACGAAAGAAATTGATTCCAATAATAGTTTTGACAATAATAGTATTTAATATTACTTGCACAAATATAAACAAAGACAAACTTCAAATCAATTTCATAGATGTTAATCAAGGGGACTGCAGTTTGCTTTTAAGCGAAGGAAAAAGCTTAATGATAGATACAGGTGGAAACACGAATACTGACTATGATATAGGAGAAAATATATTACATAGATATTTGTTGTATAAAGGCATTAGCAGGTTGAATTACTTGATGCTGAGCCACTTTGACGCTGACCACTGTCAAGCAAGTTTATTTTTGCTAAAAAATATGAAGATAGATAATCTAATAATTTCAAAACAAATAGAAACAAGTGATTTATATGAACAAATTATAAATATCGCAAAACAAAAGAAAATAAAAGTAATATATGTAGCAAAAGGAATCAAAATGCATGTAGGAAAACTAGATATTGAAATTCTTAATCCAGATGACAATTTTATTACTGAAAATAAGTTAAACAATAATGCAATAGTATGTAAAATCAGCTATTATAACTTTAAAATGCTATTCACAGGTGACATTGAGAAAATTGCGGAAAATAAATTATTAAAAGAAAACCTATCTGCAGATTTACTAAAAGTAGCCCATCATGGCTCTAAAACCTCAACAACGCAAGCATTTTTAGATAAGGTAAATCCGAAAATAGCATTAATTGGAGTTGGGGAAAACAATAAATTTGGACATCCTAATAGTGAAGTAATAGAAAGATTAAATAATAAAAAAATAAAAATTTTTAGAACAGATAAAAATGGAGAAATAAATCTAATTGTTAATTCAAAAGGTGAGATAAAAGCAAAACAAAAGTATTAACGACTAGCACAAAAAATTTAATAATAAATTTATTGAATTTACAAAAATGATATGATAGAATTTATTAAAAATTTGAGTTAGAATACTAAACGGAGGACGAAATATAAAAATGAAAAAGAAAATATTTTTTATAATTATAGTATTAGTTGTATTAATAGTAATTGGAGTATTGGGATTAATTACTTTTTATAACTCATCATTAAGAGCAATAAATGAAAGCGATAGCAAAGAAGTAGTAGTAGAAATAAAAAATGGCTCTACAGCAACAGATATAGCCAAAGTGCTTAAAGAAAAAGAGCTTATAAAAAATGAATTAGCGTTTAGAATTTATACAAAAATAAACAAGGTATCTGGTATGCAAGCAGGAACCTATAAATTAAATCAAAATATGGATGTAGCAAAAATTATAGATTGCTTGCAAAAAGGTTCAGACTATTTTCCTGATGAAATAACAATAACATTTCTAGAAGGAAAAAATATGAGATGGATAGCATCAACAATTGCACAAAATACAAACAACACAGAAGAGGCAGTTTATAGCAAATTGACAGACAAAGAATATTTAAACTCATTAATAGAAAAATATTGGTTTATAACAGAATCTATTTTGGATGAAAATATCTATTATTCACTTGAAGGATACTTATTTCCAGACACATACAAATTTTCAAACAAGGATGTAAGTGTAGAACAAATATTTACAGCAATGCTTGACCAAATGGAAGAAAAGTTAGAAACATATAAAGCAAAAATTGAGCAAGGAGGATATGCAGTTCACAAAATTTTAACGATGGCATCAATAGTAGAATTAGAGGCAGCAAGAGTTGAGGATAGAAGCGGAGTAGCAAGTGTTTTATACAATAGGTTAAAAAATAACATGTCACTAGGAAGTGATGTAACAACCTATTATGCAATAAAGGTAGATATGTCTGAACGAGATTTATATCAAAGTGAATTAAATAAAGCAAATCCATATAATACTAGAGGACCAAATATGTCAGGAAAGTTACCAATAGGACCAATATCAACAGTTGGAATAGAGTCAATAGATGCAGCTCTTAATCCAGAAAGCACAGAGAATTTATACTTTGTTGCTGACAAAAATGGAAAAATATATTTTGGAAAAACTCAAGCAGAACATGATGCCAACATAGAAAAATTAAAAAAAGATGGACTATGGTTTAGCTATGAAGCTAATTAGAAGATAATAGTATAAATAGAATATTTTGGGAAATAATCCTATTAAGAGGTGAAGTATGAAAAAATCAATCTTAATAGGATATATTTTTGTATCAATTATTTGCGGAATAACAGCAGGAATATTGGTTCATATATATAATGATAGTAAATTAGAGCAAGCAACATTAAAAGAGGTTGAAAATGCCAATAGATTAATAAAAACAGAAGAAAATATTATCCAAACAGGAGCAACAAACATAAAAACGACTCCAAATACAAAAATTGTATATGAAACTTTGTATTTGGAATGTAGCGATATAGAAAATACTACTGAAAATATAAAAGAAGAAGATGTCAATAAAGATGAAGAATTTTTTAAAAACAAATATTATGAATGGGATATAAAAAATTTCTCGGATGAGAAAGTGGAGCTTTATAAAGAAGTAGATGAAATGTGCAAAAAGCACTTTGTTGTAAGAGAAAAAGACGGATATATTGCTATCTATAATATTAATTCAAATGGAGAAGAAAGTTTAAAAGAGACAACCGATATTTTCGTTCAATATTTACCAGAGGAAGATGTAGAACTTTTAAAAAAGGGTATAAAAGTATTGGGAGATAATGAACTTGCAAAAGTAATAGCAGATTTTGAGTAGATAATATTAAAAAATTGAATGAAGGAAAAAGTAACATAAAATGTGTAAGTAAACTGAAAATGCAAAAAATGTGTAAAAATCTTGAAAAAAGTTGCAAAAAATGTGTAAAAACATGAAAAAATATTGTAAAAAATGTGTAAATGTTCTTTTTATATAATAAAACAGTTTGGAAATGAAAATTAAGATGGAATATATTGATAAAATAATTGACCTATAATTCATAAAGTTATAAAAAAATGAATAAAAATTTTCTTTAATCAAGTTACTTAAAGAAAATTTTTATATAATTATTATAACAATAAATACTTGAAATATCAATAA
>CANQXO010000065.1 GCA_947627825.1 uncultured Clostridia bacterium | reverse complement strand
TATATTTATCAGTATTTTTAAGACATAGGATTTTTTAAATCCATTTAGATTTTGAGTCTATCGCGTCTACCAATTCCGCCATACCTGCAAATAAAACCGACTAAAATATATATTAACACATAAAAGTAAAAAAGTCTAGCAAAATGAAAATTTTTTTATAAATATAATGAAATTAAAATATTAAGTTAAAGAAATAAAATCAATTTAACTAATTTGCTATATTTCATTGACAAAATAGGGAATAACATGTTAATATATTAATGTTAGACAAATCTAACATTTGAGGTTATAGATTATCCAAAAATCTAAATACAATTAAAGGAAAGTAAAATGGAATTATTAAATATTAAAAACTTATATGCACAAGCTGGAGAAAAAGAAATATTAAAAGGTTTGAATTTAAAAATTAACAAAGGCGAAGTTCATGTAATAATGGGACCTAATGGGGCAGGAAAATCAACTTTAGCTAATGTTATTTTCAATAATCCTCAATATAAAGTAACAGATGGTGAAATAATATTTGAAGGGGAAAATATAAAAGGTTTAAAAACTGATGAAATAGCGAAAAAAGGCATTTTCATGTCATTTCAAACACCGGAAGAAGTTCCGGGTATTTCAGTAACAAACTTTTTAAAATCTGCAAAAACAGCTAGAACTAATGAGCCAGTAAAAATATTTTCTTTTAAGAAAGAGCTTGAAGAAAACATGGGAAAGTTAAATATGAATTCATCTTATAGTACAAGAGATTTAAATGTTGGATTTTCTGGCGGAGAAAAAAAGAAAAATGAAATTTTACAAATGCTTACATTGAAGCCAAAGTTAGCAATACTTGATGAAACAGATTCAGGTCTTGATGTAGATGCAATAAAAACGGTATCAATGGGAATAAATATGTATAAAACAAATGAAAATTCAGTATTGATAATAACCCATGGTACAAAAATTTTGCAAGAAATAAAAGTTGATTTTGTTCATATTTTAGCAGATGGAAAAATCATAAAAACAGGAGATAGTTATTTAGCAAATAAAATTGAAAAAGAAGGCTATAAAAATTTTATAAATTAATTAGGTATATTAAAATTTCGGAGAGAAAAAGATGTCAAAGACTAAAATTGAAGAAGTAAATAGAAATATATATGATATAAAAAACAAAGACGATTCAAGCTTCAAGACTATAGGCTTAACTAAAGAGGTTATAAAAGAAATTTCAAGTAAAAAAAATGAACCTAGGTGGATGCTAGATTTAAGGCTAAAAGCATTAGAAACTTATGAAAAACTAGAAATGCCTACTTGGGGACCAGATTTAAGTGAACTTGATATGAGCAAAATAGCAACTTATGTAAGACCTAAAACTGATATGAAAAAAACTTGGGATGATGTGCCTCAGGACATAAAAAATACTTTTGATGCACTAGGCATACCAGAAGCTGAAAAAGAGTCACTAGCAGGAGTTGGAGCACAATATGATTCAGAAATTGTTTACCACAGTATTAAAGATGAACTAGTTAAACAAGGTGTAATATACACAGATTTTGACACAGCAGTAAAAGAATATCCTGACTTAGTAAAGGAATATTTTACAAAATGTGTGCCAATAACAGACCACAAATTTATAGCGTTACATTATGCCGTTTGGTCAGGAGGCTCGTTTGTCTATGTGCCAAAAGGAGTTAAGGTAGAAATACCACTTCAATCGTACTTTAGGCTTAATGCTCCAGGAGCAGGACAATTTGAACATACTTTAATTATAGTAGATGAAAACTCATCACTTCAATTTATTGAAGGATGTTCTGCACCAAAATATAATGAAATAAATTTACATGCAGGATGTGTTGAATTATTTGTAAAAGAAAATAGTTTTTTAAGATATTCTACAATTGAAAACTGGTCAAAAAACATGATGAACTTAAATACTAAAAAAGTAGTAGTTGGTAAGAATGGAAAAATAGAATGGGTAACAGGTTCATTTGGCTCAAAAATATCAATGCTTTACCCAATGAGCATATTAAACGGTGAAAATGCAAAATGCGAATTTACTGGAATATCATTTGCTGGAAAAGGTCAAAATCTAGATACAGGACTAAAAATTGTTCATAATGCACAAAACACTTCATCAGTTGTAAATTCAAAATCAATTTCAAAAGATGGTGGAATTTGCACCTTTAGAAGTAATGTTGTAGTAAGGCCAAGAGCAAAGAATTCAAAATTAACAGTATCTTGCGAATCATTAATGTTAGACAGCATTTCTCGTTCTGATACTATTCCAACAAGTACAATAGAAACAGAGGAAGTTGAATTTTCGCATGAAGCCAAAATAGGAAAAATATCAGACCAAGCAATTTTCTACTTGATGACTAGAGGAATATCAGAAGAAGAAGCAAAAGCAATGATAGTAAGAGGCTTTGCAGACCCAATTTCAAAAGCACTTCCACTTGAGTATGCTGTAGAAATGAATAATCTAATTAACTTGGAATTAGAAGGAAGCATAGGTTAATTTAATTAAAAGGAGAAGAATATCAAAGATGTATACTTTAAATCAAACACCAGTAAGAACTGCAAAAAATTTTGGAATAAATGATATAAGCTTAAATCTTGAAATCCCAGAAATAAGAAGTTTTGAAAACACCATGATAATTACTTCTGAAATGGACAAACTAGAAGTTATAGAAGAAAAGCAAAAAAATGTCAATTCTAAAATTGGATTAGAATTAAAACAAAATTATAGTATAACTTTTAAAGTGCCAGAAAATGTTACAATTAAAGAACCAGTAATTATAAATTTTGATTTTGATGATGAAAATAAGGCTTTGGTCGATAATATAAAAATCATTATGGAAAAAAACTCAAAAGCCGAATTTATAATAAAATATGATGGAGATATAAATGAAAAATATTTTCACCATTTAAAACAAGAAACTATGGCAAAAGAAAATAGCAATTTAAAAGTAGTAATATCAAATCAAATTAGCAAATCATCAGACAGTTTTATTGCCATAGAAAATGAAGAAAAAGAAAATGCAAAAGTTGATTATATATTAATTGAATTTGGTGGAAAAAATAAAATTTCAAATTATTATGCAAAACTTCAAGGTGATTTTTCAACAAATAATTTAAAAACTATTTATTTTGGAACAGATGAAGATGTACTTGACATAAACTATAATATAGAAGTTTATGGAAAGTCTAGTAAATGTAATATTGAAGCACAAGGGGCAATAAACAAAAAAGCAAATAAACGATTTAAAGGAACAATTGATTTTAAGCAAGGATGTGAAGGCTCAAAAGGTGTAGAAAACGAAAATTGTATAATATTATCTGACGAAGCTATATCAAAATCACTTCCAATGCTTTTGTGTGAAGAAGAAAATGTAGAAGGAGAGCATGGCGTATCATCAGGAAAAATTGATGAAGCAAAACTATTTTATATTATGACAAAAGGAATCTCTTGTGAGGAAGCTAAAAAATTAATTGTTAAAGCTAACTTTAGCAAAATAATAAAAAAGATAAAAAATGAAGAACTAGAAAATAATATAAATTACAATATTGATAAAAATTTATAGAAAAATAAAGGAGAAAATTTAATGACAGGTTATGAAATAAAGAAAGATTTTTCAATATTAAATAATCAAGATATAGCTTATTTAGATAGTGGAGCAACTACACAAAAACCAATTCAAGTCTTATATGCGGTATGTAAATACTATGAAAATGAAAATGCAAATCCTCATAGAGGAGCATATAAATTAAGTATTAAAGCAACTGAAGTATATGATGAAGCAAGACTTAAAGTAGCAAAATTTATTAATGCAAAAAGCCCTGAAGAAATTGTGTTTACAAGAAATGCAACAGAAAGCTTAAATCTACTTGCATATAGTTATGGTATGGAAAATTTGAAAAAAGATGATAAAATAGTTTTATCAATTATGGAACATCATTCAAATCTAGTACCATGGCAATTCGTATCAAGAAAAACTGGTGCAAAACTTGATTATATGTATATAAATAATGATGGCGAAATTACATTAGAAGAAATAAATAAAAAAATAGTGCCGGGAGTCAAAATAGTTGGAATTACGCATGTTTCAAATGTATTAGGAACAATTAATCCTATACAAGCAATAATAGAAAAAGCTCATAGTGTAGGGGCAGTAGTAGTAGTAGATGCATCACAATCAGTACCACATAAAAAGGTAGATGTAACAAAATTAGATGCTGACTTTTTAGTATTTTCTGGACATAAAATGTTATCTCCACTTGGAATAGGTGTGTTATATGGAAAGAAGAAATTGCTTGAAAATATGAAACCATTCTTATACGGCGGAGATATGATAGAGTATGTTTATGAGCAAGAAACTACTTTTGCACCTGTACCAACAAAATTTGAAGCGGGTACACAAAATGTTGGAGGTGCTGTTGGACTATCTGCAGCAATTGATTATATAAATAATATTGGTATAGAAAATATAGAGAAAATCGAAAAAGAATTAGTAGCTTATGCAATGCAAGAACTCGGAAAACTTGACTTTATAACAATATATGGACCTAAAGATATAAGCAAGAGGGCAGGAGTTATTTCATTTAATGTAAATGGAGTTCATCCACATGATGTAGCAAGTGTTTTAGATAGTGAAAATGTTTGCATAAGGTCTGGAAACCATTGTGCTCAACCACTTTTAAGGTATATGGGACTAGATTCAACATGTAGAATAAGCTTCTATATATATAACACCAAGGAAGATGTAGACAAATTAGTAAATGCTTTATTAAAGACAAGAGATTATTTGCAAAATGGATAAAAAAATAAAATATTAATATAAAAATTTTAGTATGAATAAATTAAATAAAAAACAAGTCTAACAAAACAGAGTTTTTAAATTAATAAAAAATGAAAGGACTTTAAAATGGATAACCTAGAATCAATATATACAGATATAATAATGCAACACAGCACAGAAACATATAATAAAAGAAATCTTATAAATCCAACTGACAAAGAACATGGGCATAATCCAAGTTGTGGTGATGACATTACTATTGAAGTAACTATGAATGGAAATATAATTGAAGATATAGCATTTACCGGACATGGATGCGCCATTTCACAAGCATCTACTTCAATACTATGTGATTTACTAAAAGGAAAAACAAAAGAAGAAGCATTGGAGCTAATTGATATATTTCTTAGAATGATAAAAAGGGAAGAGGTAACTGAAGAAGAACTAGACAGACTAGAAGATGCAAGAGCATTACAAAATATATCAAATATGCCTGCAAGAGTAAAATGTGCTGAATTAGCATGGTATACAATGCAGAAAATTATGAGTAAATAGAAAGATAAAAATAAAAAAGTATATGTTATTAATTATATAAAAAAAGAAGCCCCAGAGGATTTATCCTCTGGGGCTAGAGATTTTTTTGAAGCAGTTCTTGTTCTTGATTTACGATACGGGAATTTGGTGTTTTTTACTTCTAATGCTAGTACAGCTGCGCTGTGATAATTATAAAGCTAGCATAGAAAAAACTAATTCCGCTAGATGAATCCTGTCGTATACCGCATGTGCGATATCGCCTCCGTTCTTTGGATGATTGGGTCGCTACTAAGAACGATAGCCGTTCTTAGGGTGAACACACTGTAAAAGGCATGAAATACGCTAATTACAGAAGTAAATGCTATTTGTTAGATAAAACCAATCAAGTAGCACCTAAGCAAATGTTATTTGCTAGATAAAACCACTCAAGTACCACATAGCCATTTCCTCCTTTTTGTGTGGATTGTGCAATTGGAACATGCACGAATATTAAATGTGGATGGCTTATGTTAATGTTTTGGCAGGCATTTGGGAGAATCATTTGTACGCGCGAAGCGCGAATTTAAAATATAGTGAAAATGTTGTCGCCAAAACCTAACAGTGGCATAGTACAAAGAACTATTCAATTTTCAAAGAATTTGGTCTGCTTGTTTTAAAAATCACTTCTTTCAAAAAATTATGTACTTATTATAACACAAAAATAATCAATTGTAAAGACATTTTGTAAACTTTTTATAGATATTTTTATTAAAATATCAGGTTTAACGGTAATAGATAATAAAATAATTGCATTTTATGTATACTTGTGTTATAATTAAAAGTGATATGGCTAAAGGCTATGTCATTTTCCTATTTTTCACTAATTAGTGAGAGGGCAACCCCTAACTTTTTAGTTTATACATATAAAACCAATATTCAACAATAAAGTTAAAGGAGCAAAAATCATGATTACTATCAATGGCAAAGTTCTTTCTGGAAGAGATGCAGTAATTGTCAACGGACAGATTATCAACAATGGTGGAATCGGCAAGAGACAGAGGTTTGACGAAAGAAAAACTGTAGATTGCAGTAATATTGATAAAATAACAATCGACACAATCTTCGGAGATATCAATATGTCTGTTTCGAATTCATCCAAGTTAGAAGCACATTTGCACGGTGAGGCAGATATTGAAGGAGATGTCAAATTCGAAGTTGTATCGGTAAATCGAGAATTGAGAATTACATTAAAGATTAGCGGAAACTGCTTTAATAAAGATTTGAGACTCGATGTTAGCGTACCACAAAAGACATTCAAACTTATTTCTGTCAAAAGCTCAACAGCAAACATTACCTTAAACGAAGGAATCTCAACTGACAATCTCAAAGTGAAGACCAGTTCCGGTGATTTGGTAACTAATGCAACAGTAATCAATGTTAGTGTTTCAACAATGAGTGGGGATGTTGACATTTTCATCGATGCAAACCAAGACCTTAATGTTGATGTTTCTACAATGAATGGTGATGTGTCATTGGAATTTAATAACATTGGACACATAGACCTTTCGACTAATTCTATGAACGGAAATGTTAGAAATCATCACAAAGAAAGTAGAGGTTACAATGCGTATGTTGACATTTCTACAATGAATGGAGATGTGAGAATTAGATAATTGTAATTTATGACGCTTTTCTTAAAATTTTAAGAAAAGCGTTTTGTTTTTATATAGCTATTTTAAAATGTTATAAAAAAATTCGAATAGTTTATTAAAGATTTTTCACAGTACAGATAAACGAAAACTGAAAAAAATACCAGCCTTTTTCAGAATGATATCTCTATTTATCTGTTTTATACATCGTTGGTGCGGATGAAGGGACTTGAACCCCCACACCATTGGTACTGGTTCCTAAGACCAGCGCGTCTGCCAATTCCGCCACATCCGCATAAAAAAATATTCACAATATTTATAATACACTTTTTAATTTAATTTGTCAACATATTTGAAAAAATATCTTGAAAAAATCGTAAAAATAAGGTATTATAAATAAAGAATAATGTTTAGGAGGAATCAATGAAACAAAAATTTTTAAAAGATTTAGGAATAGACGGGAATTTGACACTTTTAAAATAAAAAAATCAATGTAGGCATTATAAATGCTTATTTTTTTGTCAAATTTTTAATT
>CANQXO010000064.1 GCA_947627825.1 uncultured Clostridia bacterium | reverse complement strand
GTAAAAACAAGAAGTTTAACAGAGTTTTTCTTTGAAGATAAAAATAATAAAGATTTTCAAGAATATGAAGGAAAGCAATATAATCAAGACTATGAGTATGGTGCACAAGTATTAGAATATAATGAAGACAAGTCAATTATAAAAATAGGTAATAAATTAACAGTTGGAGATAAAATGGAAATAATTATTCCTAATAAAATAACAGTTGAAGAATTTACCATAAACAAAATGTGGGATACAGAAACAGATGAAGAAATTGAAACAATAAATCCAGGCAAGGTAGGTCAGGCAGTAAAAATTCATTTGCCAATTAAATGCGAATCGGGCTGGATGATTAGAAGAAAAAAATAATAAACAAAAAAATTAAAAATATATAAAAGATTAAAGGAAAAAATTAAAAAAGAAAATATAAAAATTTAAGAAAATAAAATTAGAAAAGAAAATTAATAAAGAAAATAAAAAAAGAAAATTATAATAGCAAACAATAAAGGTCAGGCACTTTCATTAAACTTTTGCATATAATAAGTATGTAAGTTTCAATGGAGGTGCTTTTATGTTTGGCATTACATTATCAGGTTTATTAGCATTCCTAGGAACAGGAATGTTTACAGTTGGATACATAACAAACAATAATCTTTTTCCAGAGGCGTTGAGCCAAGAGGAAGAAAAGAAATATATACAAATGATGAGTAATGGAGATGAAGAAGCAAAAAATATTTTAATAGAACATAACTTAAGGCTAGTTGCTCATGTTTGCAAAAAATATTCAAATGCAAATGTTGAACAAGATGATTTAATATCAATAGGTTCAATAGGATTAATTAAGGGAATAAATAGTTTTGACGCAAAGAAAAACATAAAACTTTCAACTTATATTTCAAAGTGTATAGATAATGAAATACTTATGTATCTGAGGTCATCTAAAAAATTAAATTCTGAGGTTTATTTAGAAGAACCAATAGGTAAAGACAAGGATGACAACACAATTACATTAAAAGAAGTTTTAGAAAACGAAGATAAGCCAATAGATGAGGAAATTGAGTTAAAAATTAGAATAAAAAAACTATATGAAAAAATAAAAAAGATTTTAAAAGAAAGAGAAAGAACGATAATTGAATTAAGGTTTGGATTAAATGGAAAAGAGCCAAAAACACAAAATGAAATAGCAAAATCAATGGGAATATCAAGGTCTTATGTGTCAAGAATTGAGACAAAAGCAATAGGAAAGCTCGCTAAAGAGTTGAAAGAATAAAATTAAAATAAGTAAAAAGTATGAACAATATAAAATCAAAAATTAAATTAATGAATAAAGTAACAAAAAGTGTGTATCTTAAATAATTAGTAAAAACTCAAAATAATTTAAATAGAAAAGACTAGAACTTGGAAATGAAATTCCATTTAAAGTTCTAGTCATTTTTTTTAGCTATTTAGAATATAAACACCTAAATTTAAATAAGTGGCAAAAAGTGTCCACACCAAGTAAGGAATTTGAAGTAAGCCAGATAGTTTATTTTTATTATAAAAACTGTAAATCATAACTCCAACAAGAATTGCAAGTAGTATTATCCAGAAGAAAGCAAATAATCTCCATTTAAAAACAAAGAAAAATATTGGCCAAAGTAAATTTACAATTAATTGAAAAATGTAAATTTGATTAATGCTTTCATCTACTAGTGATTGCTCCTTTAAAATTCCATAAGAAACTCCCATAAGAATGTAAAGAATAGTCCAAACGATTGGAAACAGTATGCTAGGAGGAGATAATGGAGGTTGATTTAAAGATTTGTAATCCATAGAACCAGATATAATCAAGCCCACTAGACCTCCTAAAATTACAGGAAACAAAATTGATTTTGCATAATGCTTGAATTTTGACATATAAAAACCTCCGTATTATTAGTATATTATGAGGATAGTAAAAAAATACAAGAAATATGTTATATTTAAACTAATTTTTTTGTTTGCCATTGGTATGAAAATGCAATTATAAGTTGAGAAATTAGAAAATTTTATGTAATATTTAGGATATGTGGAGGTATCGAAATATGCATAGAATATCAAATATAATAAATAAAAATAAACTTACATTCCAAGATTTAGCACATCAATGGCTAGAGATCAAAAAAAGAGAAATCAAAAAATCTACATATTCTAATTATGTATATACAGTTGAAAAGTATTTACTTCCAAAACTTAGTTTAGTAAAACTAAAAAATTTAGAAAAAATTGACTTTAATGTGTTTATTGAAGAATTAGCACAAAATTTGTCTCCCAAGACAGTTAGAGATATATTATGTAATTTGAAATCAATATTGTATTTAGCAGAAGAAGAGTATGAATGCAAAATAAATATAAAAAAGATTAAAGGACCAAAGATGAATATAGAACCGTTAGTAATTTTAAGTGATAGAGAAATAAGAAAATTAGAGCATTATTGTTTAAAGATAAATACACTTAGAAGTATAGGAATCATAATTTGTTTAAACACTGGGTTAAGAATAGGAGAAATATGTGCCTTAAAGTGGGAAAATATTGATCTTAGTAAAAGAGAACTTTATATAAAAAATACTTTACAGAGAATATATAACAAAGGAACAGGAGAAACAGAGATAATTATTGATACAGCAAAAACTAAGACATCAGTTAGAACAATCCCTATAACTAATAAATTATATTTTATATTAAATGAATTGAAAAGTAACTATAAACCAACAGATTTCTTTATAACAGGAAATTCAGAAAAGAGCATAGAACCCAGAACATATCAAATTACATTTAAAAATTATTTGAAAAAAATAAGAATAAAACCTTATAAATTTCATATTTTAAGACATACATTTGCAACTAAATGTATAGAAATGGGAATGGATATTAAATCATTAAGCGAAATTTTAGGACATTCAAATGTTGAAATCACTTTAAACAAATATGTTCACTCGTCATATAAAAGAAAGAAAAAGTTCCTTGAAAAATTGTAAAATTATTTAAGCATATTACATTATTTCTCAAAAGTTTTAATCTGAAAAAGAAAAATCTCAATTACTTAAATTTTTATGATGTAAACACTTGAACTAGTATAAAAAAATATGTTATTATGTATGTAATGTATTTTATTTGTGAGGAGAAAAAGTATGAAAACCGAAAGAGGAATTACTTTGCCAATACTTGTTGTAACTATTATAATACTCAGTATATTAATAGGAATAACAGTTAGACAATTAACTATAAGCAACACAGGACTAATAAATAGCGTGAAAAGTGAAATTGAATATCATGAAGAACAACGATATGAAGAAGAAGACAAAATGGATAATGTTATATCTTCGTATGAACAAGAATGGGGATTAAGATAATGCATAATTTTTTTGTGAATAATAACCAAATAACAGGAAATATAGTAAGTATTACAAGCAAAGACGCTAGACATATTTATTCTGTGCTTAGAATGAAAAAAGGTGAAAAGATTTATATTAGCAATAAAGATACAGCCGAAAAATATCTATCTGAAATTGAAAATATTAGTAAAGAAATAATTCAATGTACTATATTGGAAAAGGTAGAAACCACGGAACCATTAACAGAAGTAACATTATTTCAAGGGTTACCAAAAGCAGATAAGATGGAATATATAATACAAAAATCTGTAGAACTTGGGGTGCATGAAATAGTCCCGGTAGAAATGAAAAATTGTGTTGTTAAACTAAAAGATCCTGATAAAAAAATTCTAAGATGGCAAGCCATATCCGAATCTGCAGCAAAACAAAGTAAAAGAAATATTATTCCTAAAGTAACTGGAGTATTAAGTATAAAAAATCTACTAGAGCAATTAAAAAATTTTGATTTAGTAATAGTTGCGTATGAAAATGAAGAAAAAACAACATTAAAGCAGGTTTTAAAAGAAACTAGGGGAAATAACAAAATTGCTATAATAGTTGGACCAGAAGGTGGTATCGATAAAAATGAGTTGGATATGCTTGTAAATTATGGGGCTAAAGCGGTAACTTTGGGAAAAAGAATACTAAGAACAGAAACAGCATCAATCGCAATATTAAGTATGATGATTTACGAATTTGAATTATAGTAAGGAGGATATATTAGTTTATAACTAATATAAAGATTAAAAAATGGCAAACGAAACAAATAGGAATACTAAAAATAATAAAACAAATAAAGAAAAAAAAGCAAAGAAAACAGATAAAGCGAGTGAACAAAACAAAAACAATACAGACAATAAGGAAAAAAAAGTAACAGGAAAAAATGTTACTGTGAATAAAAAGACAATAGAAAAAAAGCCAACAGATAAAGCGTCTGTAGATAAAAAAACTGAAGACAATTTGATAGACCCAGAAATTATAAAAAGAACAGAACTAGAACAAATTCATAAAGAGTTGCAGAATAACAAAAAAGCAAAACGAATAGACGCGGGAAAAAAATTAAAACGAAAAGAAATATTTAAAAATGAGCTAATCATTATTTTTATTGAGTTATATTTTATAGTATTAGTGTTAAGCAATAATAATTTTAGTACAATAGAATTTATATCTGACCTGAAAATTATTGCTTTGATAGAAGTTTTTATGGCTGTAATTCTTTTTGAGATAGCTTACAAAAAAGAAGATGAAAAAATCGGATTACATGGTATAGAAATGACTGCGTTAGGAATTTCAACTATGATATTGTTAAATTTATATAGTAATCAATTTAGCCATTTAAACATAGCTTTAGCAGTTATAATAGGAATATTTACATTATATTTTTTAATAAAAATGTTTGTCATAGCAATAAAAAAGAAAAAATAATGCCAATATTTGACTTTTGAAAAAAATCGTGCTAAAATGAGGTATATATTGGTTTATGAGTAAATCCGAAAACTCAAATTTAATTTAAGGAAGTAAAATGTATGATTGAAAAACCAACCGTTGTAGAATTACTTGAAAAAGCTGAAAATAGATATAGTTTAGTAATTGCAACTGCAAAAAGAGCAAGACAGATTTCTAAAGGCAGTAAGCCAATGACTGATAAAGAGGAGGCTTCACCAGTTACATATGCAGCAGATGAAATAAAAGAAGATAAAGTAAAAATTTATGACCAAGAAAATTGGGATAAGGAATTAGAAAAAAGAAAAGAAGAATCAAAACAAGAAGAATATAATGAAAAAGAAATGCAAAACAGTAACGAAGAAAAAATTGAAGATTAAAACGAGGTGTTTATGAAGAAAAAGCATATTATATCAATTTCTGGTGATTTAGCAAGTGGTAAAGGTGTAGTTTCAAATATTTTAATAGAAAAATTAAATTATGAAGTGTATAGAAATGGTACATATTTTAGAGAACTTGCTAAAGCAAAGAATATGGATGTAACTAGCTTTGGAAAATATGTTGAAAAACACCCAGAAATAGACAGACAAATAGAAAATAGTGCGGCAAACTATGCTGAAAATCATGATAATTTTATTATTGATGCAAGATTAGGGTGGTATGCAGTACCACAATCTTTTAAGGTTTACTTGAAAGTTGAGATTGATGTTGCAGCACAAAGAGCTTTTGATGACATGAATAGAAAAGATACAGAAAAATTTGATACTGTTGAAGAACAAAAACAAGACTTGATTACTAGACATAATTTGGAAAATAGAAGGTATTTATCATTATACGGAGTAGATAGAGATGATATGTCAAATTATGATTTAGTTATTGATACGACAAATGTAACACCAGAAGAAGTAGCAAACGAAATAGAGAGAAAATATTATGAATGGCTAAATGATTAAATATTTATGAAAAAAATAAAATTGAGGGGGACCAGATTTATGGCTCCCTTTTTGTGTGTTAGGAGGATACAATAATTTATAAAATACAAGAATTAAAAGATAGTGATTTGCAATATCCATATCTATTATCAGAGATAAATGATAGACCCAAAATATTATATGTATTAGGAAATACTGAATTACTTAGAAGAAATTTAATATCCATAGTAGGAAGTAGAGATTGTAGTGATTATGGAAAAGAAGCCTGTATAAAGCTAGCTTATAATTTAGCAAGCCAAGGTATTGTTATAGTAAGTGGATTAGCATTAGGCATAGATAGTTGTGCACATATTGGTACATTAAAAGCAAAAGGTAAAACAGTTGCTGTTGTTGCACATGGATTGGACATGATTTATCCAAAGGAGAATATAAATCTTGCTAAACAAATAGTATTAAGTGGAGGGGCAATTGTGAGTGAGTTTCCTTTAGGAACAAGACCATTAGCCGAAAATTTTCCCAAAAGGAATCGAATAATTAGTGGCTTGTCAAAAGGGACAGTTGTCGTTGAGGCAAAAGAACACAGCGGTTCATTAATAACAGCACAGATGGCTTTAGAACAAGGAAGAAGAGTATTTGCATTTCCAGGAAATATTTTCTCGCAATACTCAAAAGGTACAAACAAACTAATAAAAGAAGGAGCAGAAATAATTACTAATATTAATGATTTAAATTTTATCTAAATATTGTAATATTTTTTGATTTGTAATATAATATAGCTATCGGTTTACCCTTTAGGAGGTATTTATGAAAAGAAGAAGTAAAAAAAGTAGTCATGAAAAAATAAAGACTAACCCAAAAGACTATAAACAAAGACATATAGATGATGAAAATAATACTGTAATAGTTGATACAGATGTAAAAGGCAAAAAAAAGAAAAAGAAAAAACATCCTAAACTTAGATTATTCTTCAAAATTTTCTTTTTAATAATATTAATTTTAATTATTGCATGTATTGCAGGAGTTGTAGCGATTTTTAAAACTGACAAGTGGGCACTAACAGAAGAACAATTATTGCTAGATTCAGGAGGAGCCTACATTTATGATGGTAATGGAGAGTTAATGAATACTCTAACCGGTGATGAAATAAATAAAAAGCTTACAATTTCTGAAATGGGAGTGTTACCAGATGCTTTTGTTGCTATAGAGGATGAAAGATTTTATTCACATAATGGTATTGATATAAAAAGAACTTTGCACGCAGTTGTTGACTTTGTACTAACAAGAGGAAAAGGAAACTTTGGAGGTAGTACAATTACCCAACAGCTTATAAAAATCACCATGAAAGATGACGAAAGAAATGGTTTAGCAGGAATAGAAAGAAAAATAAGAGAGTGGTCAAGAGCAGTACAAGTAGAAAAAATGCTAAACAAAGACCAAATACTTGAAAGATACTTAAATAGAATTTATCTAGGTTCATCGAATGGACTAGAAATAAGAGGTGTAGAGGCAGCATCAATTTACTACTTTAATAAAAGTGCAAAAGATTTAAGTTTGGCTCAGGCAGCTTTTATTGCAGGAATAAATAACTCACCAAACTCTTATGACCCTTATGCAGAAACACCAAATACTGAAAAAATAAATAATAGAACTCTAAATGTTTTAAGCAAAATGAATGAGTTGGGTAAAATCACAGAGGAGGAGTTGAATCAGGCAAAAGAAGAAGTAAATGCTGGATTAGCTTTTTCAAAAGGAAGTTTATCAAATGGTAAAACAGGTTTATCATTCCATACAGCAGCCGCAATAAACCAAATAGCTCAAGAAATTTCAAACGAAAAAGACATAAGTTACAATGAAGCT
>CANQXO010000063.1 GCA_947627825.1 uncultured Clostridia bacterium | reverse complement strand
ATTTTATGTATTATTTATTAGGATTTTATGAATTGCAAAATCAAAAAAAAATAAGAATAAGTTTTAAATCAGATATATTTTTAAAAATAGCGTCTATTTGTAATAATGAAATAATATCTAGAATAATTAGAGTTTTTTATAGAACTATTTTTAAAAAAGCAAATTCTTATAATTTAAAAGGATATTTGATTTTAGATAATGGAGAAAAAAAGAAATTTGTTATTGATAGTGCAGATTCTCCATATTTATTTAATTCAAAAGATTTAGAAGATAGTGATATTTATTTTAAAGTACAATGCCCTAAGGACTTAGATGCAAAAGGTTTTAATTTGACACCTAAAATATTAGTACCATGGACAGACCATGAAAAAGAAGAAAATAGTGGAAAAAGAAAGCTATGTACTAATTTTGTAGAAAATAAAAATAAAATAAAACCATTAATGTTAGGAACTAGAAAACTTTCAAATGGTATAAGTTATTCATTGCTAAAAAAGGCTTATCAAAATTATGTTGGAAGTAAAGATATAAAAAAAGATAAAAAGTTAATGTGTTATTTTGGAAATTCTAAAGGACCTGTAATTTTAAAATTTGATAGGGAAGACTTTGATGTTGATGAAGAATCACAAATATTGGGATATTATGGAGATGAAATACAGCATCCAAATGAAAAAAGAAAAAAAGCTGCTGACATAATTTCAAAAATAGAACCTAAAAAGTTATATGATGCAAGAGTAATTAATAGAGGAAATTCTGATAATGGTGGATTAAATATAGATAAGAGTTTAGTAGTACCAATAGAAAAATTCTGTGACCACGTAGCACAATTTGAATATAACTTAAATATTTCAGGATATAGATTAAGTATTCCGAATCGTTTTTTAGAATCTTTTATATCTGGAACAGCAATATTTACAGATAAATTATCAGTAAAATGGTACAAGCCTTTTGATAAAGAAGTAGTTGAAACAGTACCAATGGGATATTTAAAAGATGAAGATGTGAATTGGAACAAGTTCAAAAGAGACATAAAAAATTTGCCTAAAGTAAACAAAGAAGAAATTATAAATACTTTTAATAAAAATTGGTCACCAATAGCAGTTTGTACATATATAATAGATGAATTATTAAAGGTATAGAGCAAATAAATAAGGAGTATTATATGGGAAAAGTAAATTTGATTATGCCAATGGGAGGGGTAGGATCAAGATTTTGTAAAAATGGATATGTAATTCCAAAACCTTTAATTGAAATAAAAAATAAACCGTTTTTATATTGGTCAACAATATCTATATTGAATTATATAGATATCGAGGATTTAATATTTGTTGTTTTAAAAGAACATATAGATAAATTTAAAATTGATAAAGTAATATTAAGTTATTTCCCAAATGCAAAAATAAAAATGATTGATAAAGTTTTTCCAGGACCAGTACATACTTGCATGAAAGGAATAGAAGATATTAATAATGATAAACCAATAATTTTTAATGATTGTGATCATATGTTTAAATCAAGTAAATTAAATGATGATTTTAATAAAAATTTATTTAATGCCGATGGTGCGTTATTAACGTTTGAATCAAACTTGCCACAATTTAGTTATGTAAGATTTAAAGGTAATAAAATTGTAGGAACAGTTGAAAAGCAAGTTGTTAGCTCTCATGCAATATGTGGAGCTTATGTATTTAAAAATAAAAATATATTTGAAAAGATGGCAACTGAATATATCAATAATTGCCCTTATGAAGAATGTTTTATGAGTGGAGTTTTTAACATTATGTGTATTCATAATTTAAAAATAATAGATTATTTATTAGATTACCATGTTGAATTTGGTACACCAGAAGAATATGAAGAAGCAAAAAAATCAAAATATTTTAATTTGTAAAAAGGGGTTGTTGCAAAAATGGAAGTTATAGACTTAGGAGGTCATTCTGGGTGCAAAATAATGTTATATGAAACTAGTGATAATAAGAGATTTGTAAGAAAAATTTCTAGTAGTGTTAGTTATAATAAAAGGCTTGAAATACAAGCTGAAAAACAAAAAAATTTTAAAAATGAATACATAAAAGTACCAGATATTTTTGATAAAGGTTATACTAAAGAGGGATTATTTTATTTTGATATGGAGTTTATTCAAGGGGTAACACTATCTAAGTATATAGAAAGTGTTGAAATTAGCAAAATTAAAGAATTGGTTAAAAAAATAATAAACTATATAAAAAATGAAAAAGGTGCTGATTCAGAAACTCATGATATTATTTTTAAAAAGAAAATAGAATCTTTGAATAAAAAATTAAAAAACAAAAGTTTTGTTATAAATGAAGCGTTAAAAATTTTAGATAAACATTCATGGAAAAATTTTCAAAAAAGTTTTTGCCATGGAGATTTAACATTAGAGAATATTATAATCAAAAATGATCAACTATATCTTATAGACTTTTTAGATTCATTTTATGATTGTTGGATTTTAGACATTAGTACTTTATTACAAGATGTAGAATTATTGTGGTCGTATAGATATGAAGAAAAAATAAATATTAATACAATATTAAGACTACTAGTTTTCAAAGATATACTTATAGATGAAATTAAAGATACCAATAAATTTTTGAATTTAGAAGTTTATTATGGCTTATTATTAAAGATAATTAGAATTTTTCCATATGCTAAAGATAATTTAACTTTTTGCTTTTTAGAAAATAAAACTAAGTATGTTATAGATATTATAAAAAAGGAGGAAAAAAATGAAAACATTAATAGTACCTTGTGCAGGAATTAGAAAGATTCATGACATTCCTCTATATTTAAATAAATATCCAGATGGTAATTTATTAGCTATAAAATGTATAGAAGGAATATATCCAGAAGAATATGACAGAATAATTTATGTAGTTTTAGCAGATGTAGAAAAAAAGTTTAATGTTACTAAAATATTAAAAAAATTTATAGATAATGTAGAAGTAGTTATTTTAAATAAAGTAACAAATGGCCCGGCGGAAACAATTTATCAAACGTTAAAAAAGGCTAATATAAATGGCGAGTTTGTTGTTAGAGATTCTCATGCTTATGTAAAAATAAAGGATAAAATGGCGGGAAACTTTATAGCTGGATTGGATTTGTCAAAATATGATAATTTAATAGATAATTTAAGAGATAAAAGTTTTATTAAATTAAATGAACAGAATCAAGTGTTAGATATAGTTGAAAAACAAATTTGTTCTAACATAATATCTGTAGGAGTTTATGGTTTTGCAAATAGTGAAGAATATATAAGTACATATGAACATTTAGCAAATTCTAAATATCCAATAGAAAAACTTTATTTAAGTCATATAATTTCATATTTAATAGGTTATTACTCTATAATTTTTCGTTGTGTTGAAGTAACAGAATATGAAGATTGGTCAACATTAAATATGTGGAATTTAATTCAAAAGAAAAAGTCAACATTATTTTTAGATTTTGATGTTTTATGTAATAATAAAATACCTATAGATGATAATATTTTAAATAAATTAAGCGAGTTGTGCAAACAAGGAGCAAAAATCAATTTATTTACATACCAAAAAGAAATTGATTCAAAACATCTATTAGAATATTTCAGAAAAAATAATGTATATATAAATAATATAATAAAAAATTGTAATTACTCTGAGATGAAGCAAATTATATCTACAGAAGATAGTATAGATAGATTAATGGTTGATAGCGAGTGATGAAAATGAAGTTAATAATGGTTGATTTAGATGGCACTTTATTTGATACAAAAAAAGTTAATTATCTATCGTATAAAGATGCTGTCAATAAATATGGTTATGATTTGGATTATGATTATTATTGCAAAAAATGTAATGGTAATTACTATATGGATTTTTTACCACAAATAACTACAAAGAACAAAAAGATATTAGAAGATATGCATAATATAAAAAAAGAAAGATATAGTGCGTATTTAAATGAGGCATTGATAAATGTTAATTTAGTTGAAATGTTAAAGCAATTAAAGTTTAGTTGTAAAATTGCTATAGTAACGACAGCTTCTAAGAAAAATACATATGAAATATTAAAGCAATTTAATATATTAGAATTGTTTGATTTAATTATTACACAAGATGATGTTAGTAGTCCAAAACCTAATCCAGAGTGTTATTTAAAAGCTGTTAATAAATTTAGGTATGAAAAAAAAGAATGTGTAATATTTGAAGATTCTAAAACTGGAATAGAGGCAGCAAAAAGATCAGGGATTCAATATTTTATTGTTGAAGGATATAATTAAGTTAATATTAGTATTAAAATTTTTTTGAATATATAGAAAGGATGACAAAATGCGTTCAACAAATTCGATAAAAAATGCAATGGTTACAACAATAATGAATTTAATAACTATATTAATAGGTTTTGTAGCTCAAAAGATATTTATACAAACATTAGGAACAGAATATTTAGGAGTAAATGGGCTATTTACTAATATTGTGTCTATGCTAGGAATTGTTGAATTAGGATTAGGGTCTGCTATTATATATCATCTATATAAGCCAATAGCAGATGGAAATAAAGAGGAAGTAAAGTCTTTAATGCTGTTTTATAGAATAAGTTACAGAGTTATTGCGATATTGATTACAATTATTGGCTTATGTATTATTCCTTTTTTGAGATATATTGTAGGAGAGGTAAATATTCATGAAAATATAGTATATATATATATATTATTTTTAATTGATGTTATTGCATCTTATTTATTAACATATAAACGTTCCATTTTATATGCAAATCAAAAAACATATATAATAAATTTAATACATATAGGATATTTATTATTTATGAATATAACTCAATTACTCATTTTAAAATTTACACATAATTATATCTTATATTTATGGATAAAAATAATATTTAGATTAATAGAAAATGTTATAGTTACATTAGTATCAGATAAAATGTATCCATATATAAAGGAAAATAATATAAAGCCAATAGATAAAGAAAATAAAAAAAATATTTTTACAAAGATGAAAGGACTGATATACCATAAGATTGCAACATTTATAGTATTTGGTACAGATAATATTATAATTTCTACTTTTCTTGGAGTAACAATAGTAGGGTTATATTCTAATTACAATTTAATTATACAGGCATTAAATAATTTTATTTCACAAGTATTTAGTTCTATTACTGCAAGTATAGGAAATTTATTAACAGAAGATGATGAAAAAAAATCTTATTATATATATAAAAATATGCTGTTTTTAAACTCGTGGCTTTTTACTTTTTCATCAGCAGGAGTTTTATGTATAATAGAGCCATTTATAAAAATATGGATCGGAGAACAATTTATTTTACCATTTTCAGTGTTAGTGGTGTTAGTAATTAATTTTTATATGCAGGGAATGAGAAAAACTAGTAATACTTTTAAGGAGGCAGCAGGAATTTTTTATGAAGATAGATATGTACCAATATTTGAATCTTTAATTAATATTATAGCTTCTATAATTTTTGTTAAAATCTTTGGATTAATAGGAGTCTTTATAGGAACTATTACAAGTACTAGTATAGTATTCTTTTATAGTTATCCAATTTTTGTATATAAACCTTTATTTAAAAGAACATATTTTCAATATTTAAAAGATTATATACTATATATTGTTACTGCAGTAATTTCAATTATATTTACATATATTATAGTATCAAAAATTATTGTTCAAAATACTATAATTCAGATAATTATAAATTTATGTATAGTAATAATTGTTCCTAATTTAATACATTTAATAGTATTTTTCAAAAGTAATGAATTTAAATATTATATATCTATGGTAAATAATATCCTAAATAAAAAAAGAAAGTATAAGCAGTAATAAAATGTATCATTTATCAAGATAATATATAAAAAAGTTTATATTTTATTATGATAACTCTTTAAGAATATTTCTATACATTACAAAAGTGATTTTTTTAATTTTATTTATATCTATAATTATTATAATAATCTATATAATCTTGTATTTTGATTTAACATCTTTAATTAAGAAATTATCTAATGTATAAAAATAAGTCAAACTAGTAAAGTTAAAGAAGATAGTTATTATAATACGAGTATCTAAATAAATTATAAAATAATTTTAATAAAGTTGAATCTTTAAAAGATACTTTATTTTTATGTGAATAATAACAATCCGTAAAACGCAATAGAAACAACTTAAGAAAACAAGAAAAGTTATTTTAAATTTCTTTGCTTATTTTATACTATCTTTTATATTACCTGTTATTGGAAAATACATATTGAATTTTTCATTATTTTAACTTTGTAATTTTTTATCAATTTTATGGTTCTTCTGCAATTTATTTGATTAATTATATTGTAGAAGAACTTTTTGTTTTAATAAACATTTTTATTATTTTATTTTTGTATTTATCCAACTTACAACTATATTCTCTATTTTTATTGCCATTGATTGGTGACTCTGTAATATTTAAATATTTTTTATAGTTCTATTATAAATTTTAAATTTTCTTGCAACAACTGAATATTTTCTAAATTTTTTGTATTATTCTTAAAATTCTTGTATTAAATTCAACTTATCTTCTTCACTTGATTTTGATTTTAATTTACTTACTGAAATTTGATCATATTTTTCCTATTTCTATTCTTTTTTGACCATAAAAAATTTTCTCCTATATTTAGGTGTAAATACTATATGATATTTACAATTCCACTTTGTATGTGATAAACTTGCTATATTATCAATAGTATTATTTTCATTTTTGTCTTTCTTTGTGAATATACTATTCATAATCCAAAACTCCCTTCATTTTATAATTTCTTTATGTGTCGAATCATATTGATTTTATACTATGAAGGGAGTTTTGTCTATTACAAAGCTAAAGCCTTCTTTACTACCAGCATAGCCGCAAGTATATTTACAACAAAAAGTTCATAAAGTTTTATATTTTATGGTAAAATAAAATATCATATATAAGGAGTTTTTATGAGTGAAAAGATATATACTATTGAAGAAATTAAAGAAAAATTTAATAAATATACCGAAGGATATACATTTGAAGAATTTTGTAATGATGATAAAACAATTGATGCAACAATATTTTCAATCAGCCAAATAGGAAAACTTGTAAAAAATATTTCAAGAGATATACTATGAATAAATATAGTAACATATAATGGAATATGATAAATGGTATATTATAAACAAGGATATTTTAGATTTAAAAGTGATTTAAAATATATTTTAAATTCATAAAAAATAGAGAATTAAATTATACTATTCAAAACTCCCCCAGTTAGTATAGTTGAGGGAGTTTTATTTGATTTTAAGATATCATTTTATTTCATTACTTATAATTTTTTCTATATTACCAATATTATATAAAGGAATATTAATAATACGATCATCCTTTCTAAAGTTTGACATTGAAGTTCTTACATTAATCTTTGAATTATATTTTTGAATAAAAGACTTCAAACTTTTTGATTGCAAATTTTCTGTTGCCTTAACTTCAATAGGAACATTATTATTTCCTATCTGTGTAATAAAATCAATTTCTGCTATACCAGTATCAGGGGACCAATAAAAAGCATCTAGTTGAGTACATTGTTTTATTTGGCATAAAACATATTGTTCTGTTAAACTTCCTTTAAACTCTTGG
>CANQXO010000062.1 GCA_947627825.1 uncultured Clostridia bacterium | reverse complement strand
GACTTCACCACTATTTTGTTCAATTAAAACAGCTCCACCACAAGTTAATTTTAGTGGATTATCAGTTATAGGTGAAATTGTTTCAAGAGTAGCCGTATTATTTTCAATGCTATTTGTTGAAATAGTGTTGGTGGATTTGTCTATTGAGTTTGATGTATTTAATGTATTAGTCTGATTGATTGTTAGTTCATTTGCAGTATCGTTGTTCATTGAATTGTATCCAACCAAATTTGATGATGCTGGAGCCCAAACCGGAATTGTTGAATTTGCATAACTTTGAATAAAAATAGAGCATAATAAAATTGAAAGTAAATTTATTATAATAATTCTTTTTTTCATAAAAATAATTCCTTTCATTGATAATTAATTATTAAATAGTATGTCTAAATAATTTAAATATGCTTAATATTTGTGTTGTAATTGTTTTTGAAAGAAAATTGATGTATAATAGCAAAGAAAGGAGTTAGTATGGGAATTTATACTGTTGTTTATTTAATTAGACACTCAGAAAAAATTAATCCAAATATTATTGACCATAGCAAGAATACTGAAAAATACCAAATAAGACGAGAAAAAATTATTTTAGGAATTGAGGGAGAGGAAAAAGCAAAGAAATTAAGTGAAAATCCCGAATTTAAGAATGTAAACTGTATATATTCTAGTAGTTATTCTAGAACTATACAAACAGCCAAATATCTTGCACAAAAAAATAATTTAATTATCAATGTTGATAATAGATTTAATGAAAGATGTTTGGGAATTAGAGGAGATGAAGATATTGCCATAAAGCAATACTATGATGAAAATATCAAAAATGAGGAAGGTGAAAGCAAAAAGGAAGTTACTAAAAGAATGACTGATGCATTTTGGGATACAGTAAATGAAAATAAAGGAAAAAATATTGCGATATTTACACATGCTTGCTCAATGACCTTCTTACTTATGAATTGGTGTAAGCTTGAATATATCACAGAAGATAAACAAAAATGTTTAAGTTTTAATGGCAAAATAATTGTTGATAAAATTTTTAGTCAACCTGAGATTTTTAAACTAATAATAGATGATGATAAAGTCATTAGTATAGAAAACATAAGATAGTTAGAGTTATCTTAATTCTAACTATTTTATATTATTTTAAATATGCTTGCTGTAACTTGATTATTTTCACTGTTCATATAAATTTTTATAGTTGAACCTGTATTATTGATAAATTTTAAATCTAAAACTCCATAAGAAACTGAAGCATCTTTTCCTTCTTCAACATATGCAACTGACTTTTTATGAGGATGTCTTTCCGTAATCTCAATGCCGGGTGTATTTAAACATGCATTATAAAGAGTTGTACTAACTTGACAATTACCTCCTCCATAATCTTTGGAAAGTTCGGTTTCAACTAATACATCCGCTTCTTTATATCCTTTTTCAGGTGTTGGCTCTCCAATTACATCATTGAAAGAAAAACTTTCTCCATTTTTTAATATAGTTCCATTTATTGTTTCACATGAAATTCTAATATTTTCAAGTCTATTTTCATCTCCTGCTAGAGGAGTAGAAAAGGTAGATAAATTCATTTCTTTAGTTGTCTTTTTAGTTCCATTTAATTTTTCTATCGTACTATTAGAACTATCATCTAATAATATATTTGATGATGAAATGTTTGAAGAATCATTTATTGTATTAGGCTTATTATTTGTAAAGGAATAAATACCCCAAAATAAAAATGGAAGTATTATTGGTATAAAAATAAAATATGTTTTTTTATTTTTCATGTATTTGGAATTCCTTTCAATAAAAAGTTTTAATAAATGTATTTTTTGCAAATTGGAGAAATATATACATGACTTTTTACTGATAATTAAATTTTCTATCAATAAAAAAATCTTTAAGCTTTTTGCTTAAAGAAAAAATTATATAATGTAATTATAGCAATATTTAATTGAAATTACAAGAATAAATAGTTAAAAATCTCGTTTAGTTTTATTAATTTATTTTGTTATTTTTTTATTTAAAATATTCTTGTAACGCATGAGATATATGGATTGCAGGAATTGTAAACTTTTCTTTAAGCAAAAAGATTAAAGAAAGTTTACAAAGGAGTAGAAACTATGAAAAATAGAGGTATAACGCTAGTTGCACTTGTAATAACAATAATAATTATGTTAATATTAGCAGGAGTTACTTTACGAATAACTCTTGGGGATAATGGTTTAATAAAAAAGTCTAAACAAACCGTAGATATATATGAACAAGAAGTTGAAAATGAGGCATTAGCTTTATCTATGACTTCATATAATTTAGCCGCAAATACTGAAAAAGATAATTATAAATTAGGCAAATCTTTATCTGATAGAAACTTAAAAAATGGAAGTACATGGGATATAATAGTAGAAAAAAGTGATAACACGACTTATGGAACAGGATGGAATTATGTAGAAAAAGGGACAGAAATAGAAGGATATGGCAAAGCCAAAAATAACTGGCTTATAAATTATGAAACTGGTGAAATAAAAGAATTAGAATCAAATACTTATGATAACTTTAATTATAAATCTACCATAGCTATAGAAAATCCAATATATAATTTAGATTCAGCCAATGTAAGTTTAGATAAATCTTCATGGGGAGATAATGCAACTTTATATTATTTTGATGATACTCAATATGATACTCATGAAAAAAGGCTAGCAGCTTATAATTTAGAAGAAGGAAAAAATGTTGCAGAATTTAGTGGATATGACAGACAAAAGTCAACTAATATAAACGAGTATATTGATGAAAATACAGGAGCCTTTAAATTTAATGGAAACAATTATATAGAAATATATAATGAAAATGGATTTGATTTTTCGAATGGATTGACATTTGAGTTCTATGGAAAAATTACAGATTTTCTAACAGCAACAAGAAACGAGAAACTTATTTCTGGCTTATTTAGTTTTTGGGAAGGAAATTATGATTTGCAGTGTGATGCACGACTACTATATTATTATTATGATAATCAATATATAAGCTATAGATTATTTGAACCTGTTCGTTGCGATAATTTCAAAAGTCGAGAGTATGGTGAATGGCCACAAGTTGACAATCCTTGGAATCAAACTAAAATAATTGGAGATATTCTTAATAAAGATGTATATTTTGCAATATCATTTGATAATAATGAAAATGAAAGAATAACACAGTCAATATATGTATTTATTGATGGAGAAAAAAGTGAATCATCAGGATGGTTTAGCAAGGCTGTTTATGAAGACTTTGTAACATTTGCAAAACAATATTTTAAATATATTGAACTAGGAAGGTCAACAGAGGGTTATACACATAATTGGTGTTATTTAAAAGGTTTATGTTATGCCTTAAGGGTATATAATAAAAGTTTGAGTAGTACTGAAGTTCAAGCTAATTATGATGTTACGACCTCATTTCATAAATATATTATTGAAAATAAAAAATAAATAATTTTCTATATTTCTTATACTATAGAATGTAAAATAAATATTAATAGTTAAAATAATATTGACAAAAATTAATAAATTTTCTATAATTATATTGTAGGAAAGAGGGAAGAAATATGGGAAAGATATGGAAGAAATTACTTTTTGTAATTTTAATTGTAGCTTGCCTTTTTAATATAGTAACTAAGCTTGTCAAAAGAAACTCATTACAAGACGAATTACAAGCAACATTTGACTATTTATCAAGTAAGAAGGATACAGTACAAAATAATGAAAAATAATTAAATGGGCTGATATAAAAATAATAATCAGTCCATATTTTATTGTTTATAGATAAAAATAAATGCAAAGGAAAAGAGAGATGTTAAAAAAGATTAAATCAAACAAATATATACCTTATTTTATTATATTATTTGCATCATTATTATTTTCATTTAATTTTTTCAGACTTAATTTAGCAGATTTTAATGAAGCTAGAATTCACATTATTAGAATTACAGCCATAAAAGAATTGTTACTTAATAATATATTTCCATGCCTAATTAGCCCTAACCACATGATGGGCTTTGGATATGCATTAAACATTTTTTATGGACCAATTACTACATATATACCAATTTTATTTTCATTTATTTTTAATTCTAATATTATGGGACTAAAATTTTATACATTACTTACAATTATATTATCTGGCGTTACCATGTATAATTTTGTGAATAAAATATCAAATAAAAAATTACTTGCTATTATATCAGCTTTAATATATATATCTGCCCCTTACAAGATAACTAATATTTATTCAAGAAATGCTGTTGGAGAATATACATCGTTTATATTTATTCCACTCGTTTTTCAAGGATTATATGAAATTTTAAATAGCAATAGAAAGAAAAATATTTTAATTATTATTGGGGCAGTAGGCTTAATATTGTCTCATACAATTACTACAATTTATGTATCGGTTTTTGCATTATCATATTTATTAATTAATTATAAGAAAATAAATAAAATACTTATTAAAGACATATTAATTGATTTAATCATTATTATTGCTATTACAGCTTTTTATTGGATACCGATTCTTGAACATAAATTAAGTGGAAACTATACTATTTTCAATGGTGAAATAATGAATACAACAGGTAGAGCAGTATTTTCAACTGGTCTTGGATTTAAAGATTTTCTAGCATCTGAATTTGGAAATCAAGAAATAGTTTTTTCTATAGGAATAGTTATTTTATTTACACTTATTTTGACTATATTTACATTTAAGAAATTAAAAGATAATTCGGAATATACAATATTTTTAGTATTTGGATTAATATCACTATGGATGTGTACTAAAATTTTCCCATGGGTTTTGCTTCCAAGTTTTTTGACTATTGTTCAATTTGCATGGAGACTTGAAGGATTCTTTATTTTCTTTATTTCATATGTTTGTGCTTGCAATATAATGGCAATATCTGAAATGCTAAAAGATATTAAAAATGTTTTACCAACTACTATAATTATAGTTATAATTTTATGTGGAACAGGCATAACTCTAAGATATTTTAGTGACGGAAATTTAAGTGAAGAGAAAATATATGAGAATATGTTAATTACATCTGATAAGATATCTCCATATCAAGTTAATAGAGAATATTTACCTTTAAATGCAGATCAAGCTTTGGATTATATACAAAATAGAGAAAATAAGGTTTTAATACTTGATGGTAATGCTACAATTGAAAATGAAGTTAAAAATGATTTAAACTTAAGTTTTACTGTTTCTAATGTAAGCAATGATACACTTGAATTACCTTACATTTATTATCATGGATATACAATAAAATTGAACGACAGTAAAATCAAATATACTCAGTCTAAAAATGGAATGATTGAGATAAATCTAACGGAAAACGGTACTGTTACTGTAAAATACACTGGTACTGCTTTCGAAAAAGCAGGATATGTGATTTCTGGTGTTACTTTAATATTATGCATTACTTATTTAATTGTAAAGAGGAGAAAAAATTGAAAAATAAAAAGAATTTAACTGCATTTTTATTTATATTTTTATCATCTGTTTTTATTTCAATACCGCTATTTAATTTTAATGTACAATATGATGATGGAATTCAGCATATTGTAAGGCTTATTGAAACTTTAAGAACACTAAAGGGTGGTAGTATTTTTCCAGTTATAATGCAAAATCTTTGTAATGGTTTTGGCTATTCGTGGAATTTATTTTATAGTCCACTTACAGCCTTTTTGCCTTTAGTATTTAGAATTTTTGGCTTTTCTTTTAGCAATTGTATTAGAATTTTCATGTTTTTCATTTCAATTGCTTCAGGATATTCAATGTACTTTTTCATGGAAAAAATATTGCAGGAAAAAGATATAGATGATAATAGGAAAAATTTAATTTCTGTTTTATCCGCTTCTTTATATATTATGGCTCCATATAGATTAACTGACTCGTATATTAGAGTAGCTGTTGCTGAACTTGCATCTTTTGTTTTTATACCGATAATTTTTAATGGTTTATATACAATTGTTAATCAAAATAAAAAAAGTTATATATTAGCTTTTGGAACAATAGGTCTATTACTAACTCATACTTTGATTTCGTTATATACTGCAATTTTTTGCGCCTTTTATTTATTAATAAATATTAAAAAAATTAAATTTAATGAATTGAAGTCCTTATTTTTTAATTTATTAGTTGCTCTTTTAGTTACAGCTTTTTATTGGGTACCGCTTCTTGAAAGTAGATTTGCAACTAATTATGAGGTTTTTAACACAGACTATATGGTAAGAGAAAATGTATTAACAAATCTTAAAGTCGAGCCACAAGAGTTGTTGATTATGAAAGATAATAGAATGGCATATTTTATTGGACTTCCGGTTATTGCTGGAATAATCCTTACTTTTTCTACTTACAAAAAAATAGATGATAAGAAAAATTATATTTTATTTTTAGTTTTTGGTTTAATTTCAACTATTTTAACTTTAAATTTTATACCATTTGAGAAATTTCCTAATATATTAAAAATGATGCAATTTTCTTTTAGATTATTAGAGTTTAGTTCATTTTTCTTAATAGTTATTGCAAGTTTAAATTTAGGATTTTGTTTTAAAAAGTTTACACTGTTTCCAACGATTGTGATTGTTTGTTTGATGGCAGATTTGCTTATTCCTATTACAAAAAATATTGATTTTTCTAATAAATATATTGATGAAAATGACCTAATTAAAGGAATTCCTGTTACTGAAAATACCGGTAGAGTTCATGCCGGTTGTGCAAGTTTTGAATATTTACCAAATAAAGCTTTTGAAAATAGAGATTATATTGTTACTAGGGAAGATGTTCCAATTGTGTTAGATGGAGTCGTACAAATTACTAACTTTGTAAAGAATAAAACTAATTGTAGTTTTGAAGCTGTTGGTACTGGAACAATAGAGTTACCATACATCTTTTACATTGGATATCAGGCTTTAGTAGATGGAGAAAAAGTAGATATTACTGAATCAGAGAACGGTTTTTGTCAAATAAAAATTAATCAAAATAATATAGAAAGTGCAAATTATCAAAATGCTGAAAATGTTGCAGCTACTGACATTCAGCAAGTTAATACAAATAAGCCTTTGTCTGTAAGCATTTCGTATACAGGAAGTATGTTAATGAAAATATCACTTTTAGTTAGTATTATATCTTTAATAATATTTTTTGTAATAATTTTTTATAACAAAAAGTTGACATATAGCCAAAAATGATGTAATATAGGCTTATGTTGGAAGTTCGACAAGTTATATTAATCTTTAATCTTTTAAAGGAGTTGAAACTTATGTTACTGGACGACCGGAAGATAGACACAGTAGGCTGCAAAATCTATTACTCCATTTCCAAAAGTCTCTTTGATTCCATGGGATTCACAGAGTTTAAAAACGCAAGCGGAGCAATTACATCTATTTTGCTCCCGCAGGGATGGTGGAAAGAAAAGAAGTCTGAAAACAATCATCAAAAGAGGTACCATTTGTTCGACATTAACGAAAATGACAGAGGAAAGTTTTACATTGAAAACAAAGACGGCAAGTGTACATGCAAATTCAAGTTCTACACCAGATTTTATATTTTCATTGAAGGAGGCGGTGGAAACTATAACCTCGTATTCTACGACCGTGATATCTCACAGAACCATAAGTATCGTCTGGAACTGGGCCTACAGTCCTTTAAGTCTGCACAAGAAAGGATGGTAGTTGAAACAAATACTTTGCTTAAATGCCTGCCTTTTGCGGATAATCCTAAAGAGTACTGGGGGATACCGGTATCCATCAAGACCTTTTTCAAAAGTTCGGCATCGCACTGGGTCAAAGTAATGAAATAAGTTCAAATTAACTAAGGGGAGCAATGCTCTCCTTTTTTATTAAAAATCATTGAAAAACAATATAA
>CANQXO010000061.1 GCA_947627825.1 uncultured Clostridia bacterium | reverse complement strand
TTCCTTTTTTGCATCAAAAGAAGTGGTCTCTAATTTTTTTCTAGGAACCTTTTTTTCTACTTTTTTAGAATCTTTTTTTACTGTTTTTTTAATTTTACTATTTTTTACTGCATTTTTTGTTTTAGTAATTTTAACTTCTGTTTCTTGTTGTGTTTCAGAGTCTTTTGCTTTCTTTGGCATCTTAAAATTTTCCTCCTTTGTAGTACAATAAAATTCTGTTTAAAAATTCGTTTAATAATACTTATATAATACTATAATAAATATAAAATAAATTCAATAGAAATTGTTAAGAAATATGAAAAAAATATGAAGAAAAGCTTGTATATAAAAATAGTAGTGTAGTATAATAAGTCGAAAAGATAAAATGTAAAAGGAGGGAAATATGTTAGTAATAAAAAACTAACATATGTACAAAAATGGAGCTAAAAGCTAATGAAGGAAAAAATATAAAAATAGAAGTAAATGGAAAGCAATATGAAAGATATGCAATAAAAACACACTATGTGAAAGAACATGAAAACTATATAGATATTATAGAAAAATATGTAAAAGATATTTATCAAGAGGGAGATTTAATTTCAATTAGTGAAAAAATTATTGCACTTTGTCAAGGTAGAGTAATTTATAAAAAAGATATGAAATTAAGTTGGACTGCAAAATTCCTATCTAAATTTGTAGTAATAACACCACATGGATATGGAGTTAGAAATCCATACAAAATGCAAGTTGCAATTATGCTTTGTGGTAAACTAAAAGTAATTTTTGCAGCTATTTGTGCCGGAATAGGAAAGCTATTTCATAAAAAGGGAATTTTCTATGAAATATTAGGACAAGAAGTTGCTGGAATAGATGGATTTTATGGAGGAGCATATCAAGAATATTTAGATATGGGAATATTAAACCCAGAAAACCCGGGTTCAGTATGCAATGAAATTTATGAAAAGTTGGGAATAAAATCAATGATAGTTGATGCAAACGATCTTAATGTAGAAATATTAGGAAAAGCCGATTCAGTTGAAAAAGATATAGACGAATTAAAAGCATTAATAAAGGATAACCCAGCAGGACAATCTAACCAACAAACGCCAATCATTTTAATTCGAGAAGTAAAAGAATAAAATATAATAAATGAAATTTAAAAACTAACATTGAATGTATAAATTAAATTCTTATTGCATAATGTTAGTTTTTAATATGTTATTTTGAATTTATCAATTTTAAATTAATTAAAGCAAAGAAATAATATAAAATAACCAATAATAATATAAAAACACCTTGCGAAAGTTACAATTTCGTGATATAGTTACAAACGAAATATTTTTTAGGAGGCATGAAATGGGATTATTTAAAACATATAGTGAAAAAGAAGTAAAAAGAATAATGCCAATTGTAAATAAAATAAATGGGTTTGAAGAAGAAATTAGTAAATTATCAGATGAGCAATTAAAAGCTAAAACAGAAGAATTTAGAAATAGATTATCAGAAGGAAAAACATTAGATGATATTTTACCAGAAGCATTTGCTGTTGTTAGAGAGGCTTCAAAAAGAGTATTAGGAATGAGGCATTTTGATGTGCAATTAATAGGTGGTATTATTTTACATCAAGGTAGAATTGCTGAAATGAAAACAGGTGAAGGAAAAACATTAGTTGCTACTTTACCAGTATATTTAAATGCACTTACAAAAAAAGGTGTACATGTTGTTACAGTAAACGATTATTTAGCAAAGCGTGATAGCGAATGGATGGGAAAAATATATAAATTTTTAGGACTATCTGTTGGTCTTGCTATTTCAGGTATGAATCCAGATGAAAAAAGAGAAGCATATAATTGTGATGTAACATATGGAACTAATAATGAATTTGGATTTGACTATTTACGTGATAACATGGTTATTTATAAAGAACAAGCAGTGCAAAGAGAATTAAACTTTGCTATTGTTGATGAAATTGATAGTATTTTAATAGATGAAGCTCGTACTCCATTAATTATTTCAGGTAGAGCAAATGAATCATCAGAATTATACAAAAAAGCAGATGACTTTGTAAAAAGATTAAATGCTAAAATAATAGTTGAAGAAGATATTAAAGATGAAGTACAAGCAGAAGATAATGAAAAATATGATTACATAGTTGATTTAAAAGCAAAATCTGCTTCATTAACTCAAAAAGGAATAAAAAAAGCAGAAGAATTTTTTAATTTAGAAAACTTTAACGATTTAGATAATTCTGATATAGTTCATCATGTAAACCAAGCATTACGTGCGCATGGAATTATGAAAAGAGATATCGATTACATGGTAAAAGATGGTGAAGTTTTAATTGTTGATGAATTTACTGGAAGAATTATGTATGGAAGAAGATATAATAATGGACTTCATCAAGCAATTGAAGCAAAAGAGGGAGTAAAAATTGCAGATGAATCTAAAACACTTGCAACAATTACATTCCAGAATTATTTTAGAATGTATGCAAAACTTGCTGGTATGACTGGTACTGCAATGACTGAAGAGGAAGAATTTAGAGAAATATATGCTTTAGACGTTATTTCTATTCCTACAAACAGACCAATGATTCGTAGAGATGAAAATGATGTAATATATAAAAATGAGCCAGCTAAATATAGAGCAATTGTCAGAAGTGTAAAAGAAAGCTATCAAAAAGGACAACCAGTTTTAGTTGGTACAGTATCAATTGAAAAATCTGAAAAGCTAAGTAAGATCTTAAAACAAGAAGGTATTCCTCATTCTGTTTTAAATGCAAAATACCATGAGCAAGAAGCTACAATTATTGCACAAGCAGGTAAATTTGGAGCTGTTACTATTGCAACTAATATGGCTGGACGTGGTACAGATATTATGCTTGGAGGAAATAGTGAATATTTAGCAAGAGAAGAAATGAAAATGCAAAAATATACAGATGAAGAAATAGAAGAAGCAATGGCATTTAATGAAACGAAAGATGAAAACATTTTACAAGCAAGGAAGAAATTTAGAGATTTAGTAAAGAAATATGATGAACAAATAAAAGAAGAAAAAGAAAAGGTAATTGCAGCTGGTGGTTTAAAAATAATTGGTACAGAAAGACATGAATCTAGAAGAATAGATAATCAGCTTCGTGGACGTAGTGGACGTCAAGGAGATATTGGTGAATCTAAATTTTATATTGGCTTAGATGATGATTTAATGAAAATTTTCGGTGGAGATTTAATTACAAATGTATACAATACACTTGGTGCAGATGAGAATATGCCAATCGAATCTAAAATAATATCTGGAGCAGTTGAAAAAGCACAAAAAAGAGTAGAGGGCAGAAACTTTAGTATTCGTAAACATGTATTACAATATGATGATGTAATGAATACACAAAGAGAGATTATTTATACACAAAGAAAACAAGTATTAGATGGAGAATCATTAAAAGATAATATAACTCACATGATATTGGAAATTGCAGAAGATACTGTTAATAGTCATATAATAGATGATTCTGGTATAGACAAAAATTCTCTAAAAGAGGAAATTAGAAGAACATTCGGGATAGATAAAATAGATTCTCTAGAAGAATCAAAACCAAATGTAAATAAAGTAATAGAAGAATTACAAGAAAAAGCACTTAAAAAATACGAAGAAAAAGAAGTAGAAATTGGAGAAAAAGACATAAGAGAACTTGAAAGAGTAGTTATGCTAAAAGTAGTAGACCAAAAATGGATGGACCACATAGATAATATGGATGAACTAAAAGATGGAATAGGACTTAGAGCTTATGGACAAAAAGATCCAGTTATACAGTACCGTATCGAAGGAACAGAAATGTTTGATGAAATGATTTATAACATAAAATATGATGTTGTAAGAATTCTTTTGAACATTCAGAAACAGCAAGAAATACGTAGAGCAGAAACAGCTAAAATTACAAAAGCATCATTAGAAAATATAAATAAATTAGACGAAGATACATCTCAAGTAAATCAAACAATAAAAAATAATGGACCAAAAGTAGGAAGAAATGATCCTTGCCCATGCGGCAGTGGAAAAAAATACAAAAATTGTCATGGTAGAAACCAGTAGTATCAACGGCTTTAGAAAATTGAAAAATGCAAAAACAGCAAAAAATATGTAAATTGTTGCCAATTTGTTGGCAAAATACAAATCTACATAAATAATACTAGATGGTGTAGTTATGAAGTTTTTATTAACATCAGCTGGAATATCAAATGAAACTATTGAAAATGAAATAAGAACTCTTATTGGTAAAGATTTATATATTGTTGATGATAAAGAGATGCAGGATTTAGCACACACTTCAAATAACCAAGAGTTTAAAGGAGCTATGGAAACATAGCTCTAATTTTTTACAACTCTTTTAAATTTGACTGCTAAAAAAAAATAATATATAATAAATTTATGTTAGATAGGTAATTAACATTGATAGGTATTTAGCATATCAATATCAAAATAAAATACCATATGTAAACTATGATATAAAAATAAAAGTGAAAATTTTAGAAAGGTTTATTTAAAAATGTCAAAAAATTTAAACGATCTAACAAATGAAGAAATGATTGAATTAGAAAGGTATGTATTACAGACAAACAATGCAATTGAAATAAAAGTATTTTTTGAATCTTTAAAAAATGGTAAGTTAAAAAATAAAAATGTAGATATAGATGCTTTAGATTTTGTGTATGAGGGGTTAAGCGATTTAGTAGAAGATTACATAAAAAAACACGAAAATCCCAAAAAAAAACACGAAAATCCAAATGAACAAAGAACAAATATAGAAATACAAACAGAATTTAATCAAAGCTTAAAAAGAAGTACAAATCTTTCATTTAAAAAGCAATTAAAAAGTAATAATAAATTTATTTTAGGAGATTACATTATTTTATTACATGGAGATAAAAGAAATCAAGTAGGGCTTTATACAAATTCTTTTATTCAAGAAGGAATTAATTTATCTGAATACTTATCTAGACATAAAAATACTAATATAGATGAGCTAGCATATGTTCATTCAATAAAAGGAAAAGGTAGATTTATTTCTGCCAGTACTAGTTTAGCATGTGCAGAACAATTTGCAACAGAGTATAATGATGGAAGCATATATGTAATAAAAATAAAAAAAGAAAATGCATATAGAGTAAAATCAGCAATTGATGATTTTGTGGAACAAACTTATGCTAAATGGTCAAATATAGTTAATGAAGAGGAATATTTAATACCAGATTGTGTATTTCCAGATGAAATAATACAAGAATTTAAATGTTATGAACATAGAAAAATTTTTAATTATTTAACAAAACAATTAGGATTAAGTGTTACTCCACAAGATATAGGTCTGCCAGAAATTAGTGAAAGATTTGAAAGAATAAAAAGGCAGAAAGATGAAGAATATTTAAAAGCAAAGAAACAATATAGCTATTTATTTAAAGCAGATACATTGCCAGACAATTCAGAAGATTTTAAGAAATTTTTAGAATACATGAAAGGTGTATTGGGAACAGATGAAGGAAGATGAGTTATAAAATAATTAATAAAATTCATTAAATTATATAAATTGTTCCCGAAATGTGCACAAAAAATTTAATTTGTTCCCATAAATGCCGAAAATCCCGTAAAGCCGAGGATTTACCAACGGAACATTTTATAAATAAATGTAATTTTAAAAAATATATTTTTTATATAGGAGTACTATGAAAAAAGACAATATTAATTTTATTTTTAAAAGTCTTAATAAAAGGAAAATAACATTTTGCTTATTGATCGAGGCGTTTTTGGATTTTATTTATTACTTTGTCCCATTTACTTTTACTTTATTTTTAACATTACCATTTACAGTAGAAAAGGCTATTATTGTTATTGGAATTTTTATTGTATCAAAAACATTAAGGGTTGATGGGAATTATCTTTTAAGAAAATATAGTGATAACTATTTATATGATTATTCTAATATACAATATTCAGAATTTTATAAACAATTAAGTAAGATTCCAACAGAAAGTATCTCAAAATACCAAACAGGTTATTTTGAAAATATTATTAGTAAGATAAGTGAGTTGGTAAAGAAAATATTACAAGCTGAATACGTTAGTATATTAGTTACTTTTATATTTCTTTTTTACACATTGTATAACCAATCTATTTTACTGTTTATAATATCATTTATAGCAAGTGTTTTATGTGTATTCTTAAGTATTAAAATTTTAAAAAAAGCAAATAAACAAGTAGAAATTTTATATGATAAAGAGTATGAATATTCATCAATTTATAATGATTTTATTAGCAATATTCGTACAGTTAAACTTTTGAATAATGATAAATATTTTATAAATAAAATTGATAAAGAAGGAAAAAAATGTACTAATGAAAATAGAAAGTATGTTAAATATTATTCATTAGAAGAAGCTTTACGTAATATTTTAATTGTTGTACCTTTCTTTCTAGGACTTGTCAAAGCAGCAATTGATTTATCAAATGGTATAGATACTTTAGGTATAATAACATTCTATATTTCTATTCAAGTAGAAATGGGATTTGTATTTGAAGAATTGTCTGGTAATATCATTAGTTGGTATGAACTTAAAGCAATAAAAAACAAGTTAAAAAATATTTTCAAAAAGTCTGATGAACGAGTAATAATTGAAGATTTTTGTGAAATTAAATTGCAAGACGTAGTTATAAAATATCCTGAAACAAATCTAGAAATAAAAGTTGATAATTTTATTATAAATAAAAATGATAAAATATCTATCACAGGTCAATCTGGACAAGGAAAAACATCGTTAGTTAATTTAATTATAGGTAATATTAATTCATATACAGGTAAAGTATTAATAGATAATTTTGATATTAAAGAAAGAAAATTAGATATTGGTATAGTAAGTCAGGAAATAGAATTATTTAATATGTCAATAAAAGATAACTTATGTTTAGATAAAAATATATCAGATGATAAAATAATAGAATATTTAAATGAATTAGAGTTAAACGAATTATTACAATTTAAACAAGGTATATATACTATTGTAGGAGAAAAAGGCCTAAAATTATCTACAGGGCAAAAAAGAAGGATAAATATTTTAAGAAGTTATTTAATGAATAAAGAAATTTATATTTTAGATGAACCTACATCTAACCTTGATAAACATACTGAAGAAATTGTAGTTAATTTTATTTTAAAATATTTTAAAAACAAGACCTTAATAATTGTAACACACAATGATAAAATAAATGAAATATGTAATAAATTTTATGTTTTTAATAATCATAGTTTAATATGCTTAAAAAATTAATTACTTTAAAGTTTCGATAATTGTATAACGTATAAGAAAGTTTGATTTATACGATTGTTTATAATATAATTTTTATTGTAATCTTGTTTATAATATAATAGATTAAATTTAGAGAAAAAGTGTAAGCAAATAATAATAATGTTCCCAATTTATTCCCATGTGGTGAAATATTTATAGTAAAGATATTACTATAAATGCCATAAATACTATTTTACCAGTCCATAAGTCCATCGGAATATCAGTAATAGCGGTAATGCTATAAATACTATATACTCAAAATTGGGAAATATGTTGAAGTGGGAAAAGGTACAAGAACTATCATGGAAGAAATTAATAATGTAAATGATTACATAAATCTATAAAAATGCAAAAAATGCTTGCATTTAAATATAATATATTTAGTACTTTTATTATATGTATTAGCAAGAACTGTTGAAATTACCATTGTATCATTAATTCTAGCTATAATAGTTAGTAAAATAAAGACATTTGCAAAACAAAAGAAAATCTTTTTAAAAGAATCTGTAGATCCTTAATTAATTTATAATATAAATAATAAAAAAAGTATATCCTAAAATAAATGGATATACTTTTTTAGAAGATAAAAA
>CANQXO010000060.1 GCA_947627825.1 uncultured Clostridia bacterium | reverse complement strand
TATTCCTATTGCAGATGCAATCATCATGCCGGCAAATAATTCTATTTGTAAGTCTCCAGTTTTTGGTGATTCTGTTGTTCCATTTGATGGCTCTTCTGGTGGTTCTGGAACTTCTATATCAGGTGTATTTGCTGTAACTATTATTTGCGCTGTTGCTGTATATTCTCCTACTTTTGCTGTTATTGTTGTTTCTCCTACTCCTACTGCTGTTACTACTCCATTGCTATCAACTGTTGCTACATCTTTATTGGCTGTTATCCAATTTATTTCTGGAAGTGGATCCATATTTTCTGGTGTAAGTTTGTATTTCATTGTAAATACTTGACCTTCATGAATTTCTATTTTTGAGTCTGTAAATTCTATTCCTTTAAGTTCTGTTGTAACCTGTGGCTCTATTTCAAAATTTGCTATAGTATCGTTTGCTATTACTTCGTTCCAATCTTTATTAAGAATGTAGTTCCAATCAATTGCAAACTCTGCTTCTTCTGGTGTAGCACTTATACCTGCTTTTATTTTTATTCTTGCAAGTTCACAATTTTGATCTATGTTAATTATATTGTCACTTTCAATACTAAATCCAACAATTTGGCCTAATGTTTCATTTTGAATTATGCTCATCTGGGCATCATTTGGTAAATCTTTTCCCTTTTCTACATCTTCTACTTCTATACTTTCATCATATAAGAATAGTGTTTGTATATAACGAAAGTTCATTTTGTCATAATTTTTTACTGTAATAGTCTGTTCTTCTCCTGGAAACATTTTTTCTGTATAAATCATATGGAATTCTGCTTTATCAATATTTGTTCCTTTTTCAGCAATTATTACACTTCCTGGTATTGTTGTAATAGTCATTTTGTTATTATCATCGCTTATTAATTCAGTTTCATTCCATACAATACGATATTTTCCTAGATTTGCATCATTTTTAGTTTCTACTTTTATTCTCATAATTTCGCCTGCATTAACCTTGATTGGCTCTCCATTATTACTTATAATTTCAAGTCTAGTTGTATTTTCTTCTGTTGGTTCTGCTATAACTTGTGCATACTCAGGTAAGATTTGTCCTTTTTCAATTCCTGTAATTTCAACTCCATCTCCTTCGCAATCTAATATTGCTTTAAAACTTACAAATTCTAATTTTTCATTAACTGTCACATCCAATGTAGATGTTTCATCTCTTTTCATGACTAGATTTCTAGAGATTTCAAATCTTGGTTTTACATCTGCTTCTGCAAATACATTAGTTATTGGTATCATTGTTAATACTATTGTTGATAAAATTGTTAATGCTAGTAATTTTGCTGTTAATGGTTTTCTTTCTTTTACTTTCATTTTTCCTTCTTTCCTCTTATGCATTTTATTTACATAAGATATTTTACTTTTGTAATTCGATTTTTTGTATTTATTTGTTTTGAATTATATCATTACGATTTTCTGTCTGCAACATTTTTTTACAAATTTTTCAAAAATTTATTATTACATTTTTGTTTCAAATGCGCACTATTTCTGATGTTCCGAATACTGATTTTAAATTTTGAGCGCAAAAAAAAAAAGAAAGTCCCCCAATTACTTTCTTGAATTTAATTTTTATAATATATGTAAATAATTTCTTCTATGATAAAATATATGAGAAATAAAAACACATTTATCTTTATAATTAATAGTATATAAAACAATATAATTTTTTATTACCATTTTATGATATACATTTTGGGCTTTGTCAAATTTTTCTATTTTTATATACATATCTGGAAACACAGATATGTCTTCTATTCTGTCTAAAATTTCCACATATAATTTTTCTGCTTGTTCATTTGCTTTTAAATTAATTGAAATATAATTATATAACTTCGTTAAATCTTTTTGAAACTTTTTTGTATAAACTATTTTATACTTTTGGTTATAAAAGTTTTTGTAATATATCTTAATAGATTATCTCCTCCTTCATAATTTACTCTTTTATAAGTTTATCTAAGTATTTACCTTCGAATCCACATTCTTTTTTCAAGTTTGTTATAAGTTCTTCTAGTGTATAAACTCTTCCTTCTCTTATATCTTCCTCTGCTTCTAGTATAGCTTGTATATCTTCCTCTGTTAAATCTGCTTCCTCGTTAATAGCATTGGTTTCTTTAACTTTTTTTAATACATTCATATTTTACCTCCTACATTAATTTTTTATTAGTATGTGTCAATTATGTATTTTTCATAACAATATTATTATACAATATTATTTTTTATTATGCAATACTTTTTTACATATTTTGTCATTTACTCCATTATTTTAATGCCAAATTTCTTTTCAAAATTGTTCCAAAATTCTTTTTCTGTATATACTCTTCCTTCTCTTATATCCTCTTCTGCTTCTAGTATAGCTTGTATGTCTTCTTTGGTTAAATCTAATTTCTCATTAATATCCTTAGTTTTTTTAGTTTCTTTTACTTTATCCATACCTTACCTCCTATACTAAATTTTTTTATAAATATAGACTTTATTTTTTAGTGCAAAAAGTCCGGTTTTGGCCGGACTTTTTCTTATTAAAAACCGTACTGTTTTATTTTTTCTTCATTTTTAAAGTATACGCTATTCCTATTACTGATATAATCATCATTCCAGCAAACAACTCTATTTGCGTATCTCCTGTTTTTGGAACTGTAGATTCTGTAACTTCTATATCAAATGTTTTTTCTAGATTTCCATCTATATAAACATTTATTCTTACTTTTCCTGCAGTTATTGCTCTTATTATTCCTTTGTCATCTACTGTTGCTATTTTTTCATCGCTTGAAGAATAAGTTATCTCAGCATTTTGTGCCATTTCTTCTGGTTCTATTTTAACATCTATTTGTTCTGTTTCTCCTACTACTAGTTTATTCCTTCTTATTTCTATAATAGGTTTTATAGTTGGCTTTTCTGTAACTATTATTTGCGCTGTTGCTGTAAATTCTCCCACTTTTGCTGTTATTGTTGTTTCTCCTACTCCTACTGCTGTTACTACTCCGTTGCTGTCAACTGTTGCTACATCTTTATTGGCTGTTATCCATTCTATCTTTGGAAGTGGAGATATGTTTTCTGGTGTAAGTTTATATTGCATTTTAAATTCTGTGCCTCTACTAATTTCTATTCTTGAATCTGTAAATTTTATTCCTTTAAGTTCTGTTGTTACTTGTGGTATTATTTCAATATTTGCTGTAGTATTTTCTGCTATTACCTCATTCCAATCTTGATTAAGGATATTGTTCCAATCAATTTGAAATTCTCCTTTTCCTTGTGTATCATTTTCAGATGCTTTTATTTGTATATTTGCAAGTTCAAAATTAGGATCTATATTAATTACATCGTCACTTTGCATACTAAATCCAATAATTTTATTACTGATTATTTTATCATAGAAAGGAATAATATTAATATTTTCTGGTACATCTGCTCCTTTCGTTATACCTACTATTTTTATACTATCATCATAAGCAAGTTCAGCTGAAATATAGTGGATTCTCATTTTATTATCAGCTTTAACCGAAATATTCTGCTCTTCTCCTGGATACATTTTATTATTGTATACCATACTAAATTCAGGTTTTTCATCGTTTGTTCCTTCTCCAGCAATTATTATGCTTCCTGGATCTGTCGTAATTTTTACTTCTTCATTATCATCGTTTAACAAATTAGCACGAACCCACGCAATTGGGTATTTATCTGGCTCAGCATTGTTTTTTATCTTTACATTAATTGTTGCAATGTTTCCTGAATCAACTGACATCTTCTCTGCACCGTCTATTGCGAATCCATTTATTTCATCATTTGCTCCATATTTTGGAATTAGTCTTGCACCATTAGGAAGAATTTCTCCTTTAGTGATTCCTGTAATTTCTATTGCATCTGCATCATAATCAAATTCAGCTATAAAACTTGTAAATTCTAGTTTTTCACTAACTGTCACATCCAATGTGGATGTTTCATCTCTTTTCATAATTATATTTTGTGAAATATTAAATCTTGGTTTTACATCTGTTTCTGCAAATACACTAGTTATTGGTATTATTGTTAATACCATTGTTGCTAAAATTATTACTGCTAAAATTTTTTTCGTTTTGTTTTTCATTTTTCCTTCTTTCCTCTTATGCATTTTATTTACATAAGATATTTTACTTTTGTAATTCGATTTTTTGTCTTTATTTGTTTTGAATTATATCATTATGATTTTCTGTCTGCAACATTTTTTTACAAATTTTTCAAAAATTTTTTATTACATTTTTGTTTCAAATCTGCACCATTTCTGATGTTCCGAATATTGGTTTCAATTTTGAATGTAAAAAAGTCCGGTTTTAACCGAATCATTTTTGATTAAAAACCGGACTCTCTTTTAAGCTTGCTTCTGCATTTCCTATCATATCATTATTTAATATACTTCTACTATAATTTTTCATTTATTTCATCTATCCAACTATCATCGTCACTTTCAAATTTTTCAATAAATTTTAGTATGTTTGTACTAGATATTTCTTTATCATTTGTGGACAATTTTTTTACATTCTTTTTCATAATTTCATAATTTGCTCTCTTGATTTTTCCAAATAGCTCTTTTCTTTGTTCATCTGTTGCTTTATACTTTGATATTCCTGTTAGTTTTTCTATATATTTAGCATTTACAGATTTGCTCTGACTCATTATTTTTATTTCTCCAAAATGAGAAATTATAATTTGCATTGTGCATGGATTTCCAAATATCACAATATCATCTGCAACGACTGCTCCATGGAATTCATTTATTTTTTGTTTTATTTCAAAATATTTTTTTGAAGGATGTTTATCGGTATCACAAAATATCAATACTAATGCATAAGAGTCAGATTGATATTTCTCCTGATATCGTGCAATAATGGTATTTATGGATTTGCTATTAACTGTTATAAAATCATACTTGCTTGAAAAAACTGATTTACTTTTTAATGCTTCAATATAATCCACTTCTTCATATCCTTCACAAATAATACAAATTTTTTTGCCTTTATATTTTCTCATCCGAATCCACCTCCAACAATGTTGAAATTAAATCCGGATCAGGTATCGCACCAAATACTCCTTTGCTATATTTGTCTTGAATATCTGTAGTATCTCTTACTCCTGATTGGTCATAACTAAACTCTTTTAGTGAGTATAATTCTGTTCCATTTTTATTTTTATCTGTAAACCAAATTTGCTCTTTTCTGAACATTTTTTTGCAATCTAATAAACTGATATCATGTAGTGTTGCTATTAATTGTGCATTTGCATTTATTTCATTATTAAACATGCTAATTATTGCTCTTGTAATTTTAAAATGTAGACTACTGTCTAGTTCATCAACAACTAGTGTTTTTCCATCTTTAATTGCAGTTATTACATAACTGGCAAGTGCTACAATTTTTCTTGTGCCTAATGAATCAAAAAGAATGCTAGGAACAGGCATTCCTTTATAAACTGAAACTAATTTTATTTGATCCACAAAATTTTGATTTTTTAAAATCTTTTCATCAGCTTCTTTTCCATTTATTTCAAATTGTACTTCTTCATCATATCTGTAGTCGTCTAAATATACATCTGCATTTTTTATAAATTCAACTACCTGTTTTGTTATTTCATTTTTATTTTTTAGCATTTCTATGGTCTTTGAGTTAGGAATTCTATTCATATCTACAATTTCAATGCTATCAGCAATATTTATTAGTATTTCTTTTATTTTTTGTAATATTTTAAATTTTTCAACCTGAACTGTATATATAAGAATATTATTAGTAGATGCTATATTTAATATGTTTTGTAATTCCATATCATATGAGCACTCATAATGTTCATTTACTGTATTTTTCTCAAATATTATTTCTTCATAAATATTGTTATATTTATCTCTTTTTATTTCTGTCATTTTTTCATATACATAAGAATGTTCTTTACAATTATATTTGTATTCATAGCTGTATTCTTTTCCCTCATAAACAAAAGACATTGATTCATAACATATTGGATTATGAGTAAATATATTACTACTAAGCAATACTTCTTTATTTTGCAATGTATTTTTAATGGCGTTTACGCAATTTATAAAGCTAGTTTTTCCTGTGTTATTTGGGCCATATATTGCAATTGATTTTAAGATATTAAGATTTTCATTTATTTTGGATACATTTGATGAGAACTTTTTTGTTCGCATGTCTGCTTTTAAGTTCATTTCTACTTGTTTGTCAAAAGCGAAACAATTATCAAATTTAAAACTTGTTATCATAACACTTCCTCCTAATATATGTTATATTATATCATTCATTTATTTTTTATGCAAGTTTTTGGCACAAAAAATATTTGTTATATAATATGCTGTATATTCTCTCGTTTTTACAAATAAAATAAAAAACAACTTTGCAAATATATTTATCTGCAAAGTCATTCGTTTACCCAAAAATTCCTCTTTTCTTTACTGGTGGTTGCTCATTCATTGTTTGAGCTAGTTTGACAAACAATTCTCTTTGTTCTTTTGATAGCCTTTTTGGTGTTTGTACTTGTACTGTAAATATTATATCTCCAGAACTACTTGTTCCTTGCTTTTTAAATCCTTTTCCTTTTATTGTGAATTTTGTTCCTGATTGTGTGCCTTCTTCTATTGTGTATTCCACATCTTCTCCACCTACTGTTGGCACTTTTATTTTTGCGCCTAGAGTTGCTTGCGTCATTGTTATTGGTACTGTTAGCTCTATATTATCTCCAACACGAGTAAATACATTACTTTTCTTTACTTTTATAGTAACAAAAATATTTCCATTTTCTCCGCCGTTTTTTCCAGGTTCTCCTTTTCCTCTTAATATCAAGGTTTGACCGTCTTCTATTCCGGCTGGAATGTCAAATTTGATTTTTACTGTTTTTCTGACTGTGCCTTTTCCTTTACATGTTTCGCAAGGCTCTTTTATTATTTTTCCTGTTGCTCTACAGTTTTCACATGGTCCTACTGTTTGAAATGTTGCAAATCCTCCTATTGTTTGATTTTTTCTTACTTGACCTGTTCCATGACATACTGGGCATGTTTCAGGACTTGTTCCTTTTTTGGCTCCTGTTCCGTTACAGTCATCACATTTTACATTTTTATTTATTGTGAATTCTTTTTGTGTTCCTTTAAATGCCTCTTCAAAACTGATGTCCATATCATAGCTTAGGTCTTGGCCTTTTTGTGTTGTGTTTGCTGTTCTTGTTCTTTTTCTACCTCCACCAAATATTGAAGATACAAAGTCATCTACTACATCATCAAATCCAAATCCGCTTGTTGTGTATGTATATGAACCATTGCCAAATCCACCGAAGCCATTTCCAAAGCCTCCAAATCCGCTTCCGTTTCCATAGCCTGAGCCAAATGGCGAACCTTCTGCTGTTCCAAATTGGTCATAATTCTTTCTTTTTTGAGCGTCTGATAATACTGAGTAGGCTTCTCCTACTTCTTTAAATTTTTCTTCTGCTTCTTTTCTATTGTCTGGATTTGCGTCTGGATGCCATTTTTTTGCTAGTTTTCTATATGCTTTTTTTATTTCGTCATCTGAGGCATTTTTATCTACACCTAAGATTTCATAATAATCTTTTGCCATGTTTGTTAGCTTATGTTAGCTCTTTATTACTAACATATCCTCCCTTTCTTTGCTCAGAATACGCACTACAATGATTTATTTTGTAAATCATCATAGTGCGGTGCTGTGGAATTTTTTATTCTCAGCGTTTATATTTTATTTTTCTTTTTCTTCACTTGTTGTTTCTGTTGCTTCGCCTTCTGCACTAGTTGTGCTTTCTCCTTGTGTAGTTTCTTCAGTGCTTCCTGCTTGTGCATTTTCGCCTGCACTACCTGCACCTTGTGTTTGTGAATATAGTTTTTCTGATATTGAATAGAATACTTGTGTTAGACTTTCTGTTGCTTTTTTGATTTCTTCTACATCTTTTCCTTCTAATGCTTTATTTACTTTGTCTATTTCTTCTTTTGCTTTTGATTTTTCTTCACTGCTTATTTTGTCGCCTAATTCGTCTAGTGTTTTTTGGCAGTTATATACTAAACTTTCTGCATTATTTCTTGTTTCTATTTCTTCTTTTCTCTTTTTGTCTTCTGCACTGTGAGCTTCTGCTTCTTTTACTGCTTTGTCTATTTCTTCGTCTGTTAAGTTTGTACTTGCTGTAATTGATACTTGTTGTTTATTTCCTGTTGCCATATCTTTTGCAGATACATGTACTATTCCATTTGCGTCTATATCAAATGTTACTTCTATTTGTGGAATTCCTCTTGGTGCTGGTGCTATTCCTGTTAATTGGAATCTTCCTAGTGTTTTGTTGTCTGCAGCCATTTCTCTTTCTCCTTGAAGTACATGTACTTCAACGCTTGTTTGTCCGTCTGCTGCTGTTGAGAATATTTGTGATTTTTTAGTTGGTATTGTTGTATTTCTTTCTATTAATTTTGTTGATACTCCACCATAAGTTTCAATTCCTAGTGAAAGTGGTGTTACATCTAACAATACTAAGTCTTTTACATCTCCTGAAAGAA
>CANQXO010000059.1 GCA_947627825.1 uncultured Clostridia bacterium | reverse complement strand
AAGTCAAACTTTATTTATAGGTATATATGGTATTAAAAACTATTCTACCTCCTTTTTTTATATTTTTCTTCTATTTTTGGATTTTTTCATTTTTTGAATTTATTTAAATTTTTTGCTTGACTTATTTGTTAACTTTAAAAATTTTGATTTAAAACTTAATCTTTTGAAATTTATACTAAACTAATGTTAAGAACTTAATTTATTTAAATTTTTAGCTTGCTTAATGCTGAACTTTAGAATTCAATAAATGTTAATTGTTTTTATGTATACTTTATACCATATCTACATAACTTTGTCAACAAAAACTTTTCTCCATTTTTCGCTATTTTTCGGCATTTTCATAATATGTTTTTTACTTTTTTATTGTATTGAAAAGGCAGAAACAATATATACATGTTTCTGCGTTTGTTTATTAAAATATAGGGACAAACCTAGTGTTCGTTTTTCAACACTAATGTCTGTCCCTAATTTCCGGATTTTTAGAACCGTCCCTATATCGCTCTCTTATAATAATCTAAACTTTGTCCTTCTATTGCTTCTTCCTCTACGGTATATTGTATTTCTTCTCCCGTTGACTCATCATATTTTGGTAAGCCTTTGAATGTATATGTCCAATTATTTTCTTCGCTTAATACTTGTTCGTCAACTGCTTCGTCTGGGGTTTTTGGATTTATTATTTTTACTTTTATTTGTGTTGGTCTTTCATATATGTTTGCTCCATGTTCCCATTTTTTTGTTATTTTTATGTCTTTTATGTACTCTGCTTGAGTAGTATGGCTTACTTCTTCTGTTTCTTCTGTTTGATCTGTTCCATCTAAATATATACTTGCCTTTACTTTATTTTCAATAGCTTTTTCAGTTGTATTTACTTCTTTAAATATCACTTCTATTTCTTTTTCTAATTCTATCACTTTTGCTTTTCCTTCTGTTGTTGTATCTACTTCTTCTGTATATGTCCATGTTATCGTTCCATTATCTTCGTGATATTCTCCTCCGTCTAAAACTTCTTGTAGCCAGGTTTCATTTTGCGTTTCAAGTTCTTTTTGCTCACTTACATGGCTTTCACTATGCTTTTCATCATATTTTTCTTTCATTTTGTCTAGGTCTAATTTATATGGCAATGTATCTGTTATTGTTACTGTTGCATTTCCTGTATAACCATCTATTTGAGTTGTATATTTTATCTTATAGTGTATTTCTTCGTCTTTTGATACTATTTTATCTGAACCATCTTTTGCTATAACAGTATTTTCTATTAGAGCTCCATATGAAATATAGTAATAATTTACTTCTGTTCTTTCTGTTTCCATTATTCCTGTTTTATTGGCTGGTTCTTTGTATAATTTATATTGCCTTGATACGTTTTCTAATTCTTTTGTTACATATATGTCTCCTAATAATCCTTCTATTTTGTATTCTTCTGATATTTTTCCATTTGATAATGGTACTCGCTTTGTAGTATATGGATTATCAACTATTTTTTCATCATATATATAGTAATTTACTATTACTTCTGCTGGTATCTTTTCAAATTCTACTACTATTTCTTTATTCTCTTTTATGTCGTTTATAGTATTTAATTTTATTACTCTATCTTCTTTAGTTGTATATTCTGAATCTGTTAATTCTGTTTCATTTATTTTGATACTTTTTACATGATATCCCTCTTCTGGGGTTATTTCTATTTCTTTTTCGTTGCTTTTTCCATATTCTACTGTTTCATATGGAGTATCTCCTTCTCCTAATATGCTTCCTCCTCGTACCTCTATTTGCTTTTCTTTATCTACTTCGTCTTCTTCCATATGTGTTTGAACTTTTGTTGTTATTTCGTATTTTTTTAGTCTATATTCATATGTTACTTCTACTTCTGGATATTCATATTCAATAGTTTTTGATTCTTCTCCTACTACCTCATATCTTTCATCTAATTTTTTGCTTTCTTCTGCTACTTTATCATTAAAAGGTTTTAGTGCTTGCGTTGTATATTCTTCTTTTTCTGCTCCTTCTATTATTTCATCTTTTGCTTGTTCTCCATTTGCAGTAGGTACTGGTGTTGTAGTTCCCTCTATATAGTGATGTACTATTAATGGTATTTTCTTTGGTGTATAATAATACGTTACCTCTATTACTAATTGTCCCTTTCCTTCTTGCTCTTCATTTGTACCAGATGATTTTTCTCCTTGATTAGAATTTGCTTCTTCTACATTTTTCCATTCGTATGTTCCTTTTGCATTTATTGGTATATCATATTCTCCACTATCAAGTTTTACTAATTCGTATTTTTCTAAATCCATCCTTGGTTGTGTTTCATATTTTTCTCCCATTCTTCCCATGTAGATTTCATCTTCAGCTACTTCTGTTGCTTCTATATCATCTACTCCTGTTCCTTGTAAATAATGATGCACTATTAGCTTTGGTCTCTTTACGTCATTTATCGTTAATTCATTTCCACCTTCTTGCTTCATTTCATATATTTGTGGATTTGCTAACTCATATTCTCCAGGTGCTTCTATTTCTGTTATATTATATTTTGCTGTAGGTTCCATTGGTAGGCTTGCAAAAGCTTGCCCATTTTCATCTGTTACTACCTCTACATCATATAAATGATTTCTGTTTAATACAACTTTTACACTATTTATTATAAATTGATCTTTTCCTCCGTCTTCTTCATCATCTTTATTATATATAAAATGTAGATAATATTGCTCTCCTCCTTCTATTGTTGCTACATAATCTTTTGCTTCCTGCTCCTCTCTTATATTTGATATAACTCTAGTTCCACTTGAATATGAACTTGGTACTTGATTACTTGTTGTTATTGTTGCAAATCCATAATCATTATATTCGCTTGAAATTTCTGCATTTACTATTATATTAACCTTTCCTTCAACCCCTACCAAATTTATTGGTATATATGAAGCCGATTTTGTATTTGCCTTTCCTTCATTTGTTGATACATATTTTTTATTTGTTATTTCTTGTTTTTTACCGTCTACTATTGTTGTTTGTGTTGTTGTTTCTTCTTTAAAATTATATGCTTCTATTTTAGTTTCATATACATTTACACTATTTATTGTAAATGTATCTGTTATGTCTTCTTCAAATCCGTCATCTTGTTCATCTTTGTAATATCCTAAATGTAAATAATATTGACTTCCTCCATCTAGGATTATTGTATAATCTTTTGCTTTTTGCTTACCTGCAATATTTATAAATCTACGTTTTGTAGTCGAATTATAGTCATCATATGCTACTCTATCTGCTGATGTTGTTATTGTTGCATAACCTACATCTCCAAATGCATAATCATCGTCATCAAATCCATCACTTGATATTTCTGCATTTACCACTACTGCTATTTTTTGTTCTGGATAATTGGTTAAATTTATTGGTATATATGAATTTGCTGTTGTATTATCCTTCTTATTATTTGATTCATATGGTAATACATCTCCAAAGTTATATGAAACCGTACCTACATCATATAATTTGATACTATTTATTATTACCCTATCTTCATTACTATCCATAAATGTATCCTTTGAATAGCCTATATGTAAATAATATTTACTTCCTCCATCTAATACCATTGATGTATAATCCTTATTTTCGATATTTCCTGATATATACATAAATCGACCTTCACTATTGTAATATGCTGGCATTTTTTCTGATTGAGTTATTGTGGCAAATCCTTTATCGTTATATGCCATATCTCCGTGATACATATCCATGACTTGATACCCTTGCATTTACTACTGCTACTATTTTTTTGTCCTTATAATTTTGTAAATCTATTTCAAAATATGAATGCGCTATTGATGGTGATACACCTGTGTCACCATCACCATGTTCAACTCTATATGTTTTCCCATTCGTTGGTTCATAATATGTTTGTCCATCTTTTTCGGTTTTTACAAAATCATATTCTGTTTCCCCTGTTTGCATTTCACCTAATTTTACTTCAGATTCACCCTCTATTATATCACTGTATACTTCTCCATTATTTTGTATTTTTTCTAAAACTTGTGATGTTATGATTTTTTCTTCGTCTGCCATTGTATATTCTGATGATTTTCCATCTATATCCCCAAGTACATCATTCATTTCTTCTCTTTCATCTATTTGTTCTATTTTAAATTTTGCTCCTGCAAGTGGATTTCCATTTGCATCTTTTTTATTTAATGTAAACTTATTATTGGTTTTCACAAATCTCACTACTACATGTGTATCTTCTTTTATATTTTTAATTGCTGGTAATGTATAACTTCCTCCAATTTCATCTGTTTCAAATTCTTGTACCTCTCCATTTATTGTTATTCTTGCTATTTCATACCCTTCATCTGGCGTAATTGTTATTGGTAAAGTTGTTGTTCCTTCATATTTTACTCTTTCGTATACAATTTTTCCATCTCCTGTGATTTTTCCACCTTTTTCTTCATTTACTTCCTCTACTTCTGTTGATATTTTAAATTCTTTTATAAAATTCTTCACTTTTAAGTCTTGAGTATCTGGTGCTGCACCTCCTTCTACTAATTTTATTATATAACTATCATAATAGTAATGTACTGTATCACTCCAAGTATACCCATCACTACTATTACTTAATTCTACATTTTCTCCATATATATCTTTTCCTAAATTAATGCTATCTCTATAAAAATCCCCTACTGCTATTATTGCTCCATCATTTAGTTGTGTTGCCATAATGATTTGGTTTTCAAGCAATTTTACTCCTTCTACTTTATCATCTTTATTATATTTAATAATTATTCCTTCTTTATCTGTAACATCAACTATCACATCATTTCCATAAATATCCTGCCCTATATTAATATGATTGCCAGTGTATGCATTTGCATCAAAACCATCAATACTCACTATGTATCCATTATCCTTCGCATCTATTACTATAACTGATCCAGTAAAATTATCAAGCCACATAGAATCAAGCACACATATTTTTTTCCACAAAACTTCTCCTTTTGAACTAAATTTTACTAAAGAAACATCTGGATGATCATATATACTTACTATGTACTCATTATCATATGTTTCAATCATTGAATATATATGAAGAGGCTCTAAATCATGCGAACTATTTTGATATGTTTTATTCCATTCACTAATTCTATTTTTATTACATTTTACTAAATTACAGATATAGTCGTCGTCAGCTATATCACCGTTAAATTCCTCGTCCCATAGTGAAACTAAATATCCACCATCACTTGTTCCTAATACATTGTAAGTTATATCATATTCATTATTTGCTTCTGCCCATTCTAAATTGCCTTCTGAATCATAACTTATTATCATAGCAACTCCGTCATCATCATATGAAGATTCCTTTTCTAATTTTACCTCATTTCCAGATTTATCAGTTCCTAAACTAACATTTTCTGTAAATTCTCCTCCTACTATTATTCCTCCATTTGCCATTTCTGAAACTGAATTAATAGTTACTCCTAATTCTTTTGACCATTGTAGCTGTCCATCTTTGCTATATTTAAATAGGTCTCCATTTGAGGTATTACCTCCTGCTACTATTGTTCCATCACTCAATTCCACTACTGAATTAAGTGAAACATTTGAACCAAGTGGTATATCTAATTCATGCGACCATAAAATTTTTCCATCTTTATCATATTTTAATATGTCCCCTTCTGATGTATGGCCTACAGCTACTAGTCCTCCGTCACTCGTTGGAATTACTGAATCTATTATATCATTTCCTGCCCCTCCTACTTGAGTTGCCCATTCTATTCTATCCATCATTTTGCCTTCTATAGATTTTCCAATTCCAAACTTTGAATTTTCTAGTATTCTATATTTTTCATTTGAAGCTTCTAATTCTACTAATTCATATAATCCTTCTGGTAAATCTGCTGTTATTTTTCCTTCTTCATCTGTTGTAACTGTATAATATTCTTTTCCATCTATTATTTCCTTTTTACCTATTATTTCACCTTTGCTATTTCTTGCAGGTTCGTTTTCATGTCCTTCTTCTGCATTAAATATAGCAAATTTTGTATTTGGTAATGTTTGACCATCTTCTGCATCTACTTTTGTTAATTTAAATATTGGGTTATCTTCTAATGTTATCGTTACATCATTTCCTTCAGTTTGTGTATCAGCTATTGCTCCATTTATATCATTTACTGTTATTGTTCCTTCTGCATCTTTTGTTACTGAAAACTCCACATCTTGCATTTTTACATATCCTTCTGGTGTCATTATTTCTTGTAATTTATATGTTTGTTCTACTTCCCTTGTTTCCTCATAAAAATATAAATTTGGTATTGTAACTAATCCTTGCTCTTCTCCTGTTCCTGTTTCATATCTTCCTAATTCTTTTCCATCTTTTATTAACTTAAATTTTGCTCCTGATAATAATTGGTCTGGTTTTCCTTTTTCTATTTTCTTTATTGTTAAATTATATGTTGGTATTTTTTCATTTTCTATTTTTAAATATGCTGTTGGTATTTCGCCTTCTGTTGTTAGTCCACTTGATTTTATTGTATTTCCATCTAATGGCTCTTTTATATTTAAAGAATATTGTCCTTTATTGTTTTCTATTACAAATTTGATTATTTGGCTTGACAAATAATAACCTTCTGCAGGCTTTATTTCTTGCAATGTATATTCTTCTCCTATTTTTAATCCTTTTAAATCTACTTTTCCTTCTGAATTTGTTATTATTGTTCTTCCTTCAGATTCTGAACTTGATTCCTTTAGTTTAAAACATGCTCTTTCTATTGTTACTTCTGGCATTTCTGCTTCTTGTTTTTCTATTTTTGTTATTACCATATTAGGTCTTACTTCATCTTCGACTTTTAGTTTTAATATATTATTTTCTGCTATTTCTAACTCTCCATATGAGCCTTCATCTACTCTTTGTACTTGTAAGTTTTCACCTTCTTCTATTACTTTAAAGCTTATTGTTTCATTATTTAGTTCATATTGCTCTGGTGTTTTTAACTCTTTTACATTATATGTTTTTCCTACATATAATGAAGATATTTCTAATTTTCCTTCTTCATTAGTTACTTCTGTTCTTCCTATTTTTCCTTCTTCTGTTTCTTCCCATAAATAATATGTTGCTCCTTGTACCTTGTTTTGTGTTCCTGTTTGATATTTTGTTAATTCAAAATCATATTTTTTTACTACTCTAAATCCTATTTTATTTGGCTCTGTTTGTGTTCTATACTTTCCATTTTCTGTTTCTAAACTAAAATATACTGCATGATGTGCATATGAACATTCATTATATTCTACTTGCTCTGGCATTTTTATTTTATATGTTATTTGCTCTTCTTGTCCCCTTATAAATTTATAGTCTCCAAAGTCAATTAAAAATGTTTTTACTCTGCTGAAGTCTGGCTCTTTTGTCCATTCATCTGGGTCGTCTAGTAAATCTTTATTTGGATCTGCTTTTTCTGAATAATATATTGTTGCTTTATCACTCAACTCTTGTGGTACACTTATGCCCTCTATTAATTGTGTATCATATGTAGAACCCAATTCTGAACCATTTATTACATATTTATTTCCTGTAAATGGTATTTTTCCTAATATTTTTACTTCACTTATTTCTCCTGAATAGTTATTTACTATACTTATATCTAATGTTGCTTCTTCTTGTTTCTTTGATATTTCTGCTATTTGTGGTGCTATAGCTTCGCTTCCATTTTCGTCATAATTTTTAGCTGTTTGTGCTGTTATTAGTGATTGTGGTGATATTAGTTGTAAATTAATTTTATCTATTCCTATAATATCGTTCGTTTTTAAATTATTGTTTATATCATATTTATCTTCTATGTTGCTATTGTATTCTGTTCCTCTTTCATTATACGCATATAACTCTACTTCTTTATTTGTAGATGCTATTCTTGGATCTGGCGTTATATCACAGTTTATAGTTATATTGTATGTTTGCTCCTCTTCATTTTCTGTTAATATTTTTATAAATATGTATTCTTCGTTTTCTTCTGTTTGAGTATATTGCTCATAACTTAATATGTTTACTTTTTTATTTTCTGTATCTACACTATTTATTTTTAAATCTACTATTTCTTTTGGCAACTTTAATAAAAATGTGCCATTTACCCATTTTACTTCATTGCTATTTTCATGATAATTTGCTCTTATTGTAAATACTTCATTTTTTTGTGTTTCTTGTGTTGTCATCTTATTTATGCTTGCTGATAATTCTACTTCTGTTATTGGCTCTTCATATAATGCTTCTCTTACTCTTGTTCCTAGGTTTCGCTCTCCTAAATATCCTACAAGATTTGTTTCTATTTTTTTAAATTCTTTGAATTGCTCTTTTGTATAGTTATTTACTATATATTCATCATCTATTTCTTTTATTAAATATATTACTATTGAACTATCTTTTTGTACTGTGCTTGTTTCTATTCTTATATGTTTTACTCCTATTTCAAATCTATATGCTGATGAACTACTTGTATACATACCCCAGTCTTCTTTTGTAAATGTTTTTAATAATATTCCTGTTTCATCATCATATACTTTTATTTCTCCTTCTTCTCCTAACATATTTACTGGATCATTTAGGTAAATTCCTACTGTTTTACTTATTTCTTCCATGCTCTCTTTGCCT
>CANQXO010000058.1 GCA_947627825.1 uncultured Clostridia bacterium | reverse complement strand
ATTCAATCTGCTTTAGAGATGAAAACAAAAGAAAAAGTAGAACAAGAACAAAAATCTTTATTAAATGTAAATGACTTTTTTAAAAAGATTATTATTGTGGGTGATAATATAAAAAAATCAAGATATGAAAATGGTATTATCATAATGAGTATATATGACTTTCTTTTAAATCCAAATAGTTTGGAATATTAGTAATAATGCTTTTGATTTGTTGGTCTTGTTCAAGAAATAATTGAAACAGGAATAAAAGTAGCATAAAATAAAAAGTGAAACATTTGAAATTAAATCAACATGTTTCACTTAAATTATAAAAAGATTTAAAACACTTATTTACGCAACTTTTTCAGTATAGTTAATTACTGTGATTTCAGTAATAACATTTCGTACTGAATTAACCAATTTTTCTAATTGTTTTGAAACTTCATCAGTATATGAAACTTCTCCGCATTGCTTACATACCTGAGATGGGACATTTTTTATAATAATAATACAATTATCTAATTCAACCATAAATGTAGTTCTTTTATTTTCTATAGAACCTTTACACATAAAACATTTCATTTTATTATAACTCCTTCCTTGTTTTAAAATCCTCATTCCATTCTTTATTATTCGGATAATATGCTGTTATAATCCATAATTCATTATCTGTTACACCACATACAACATGTAATACTTTATCATTTAGCGATAGACCATATATTAAGCAACTAGGATATGGATAGTCATCATTGTATTCTTCTAATATTTCACCATTTAATATAGCATTTTCAACATCCAACTGAGATATATTTCTTTGTAACAATCTAATAATTACATGATTAGTCCAAGATATTTTTCTTTTTTTAACAAAATCTTTTATTAAATTTATATTCATATAAACCTCACTATATATTATATATTAACATATTATTAAAAAAATATCTACAAATTATAAAAAATAATATTAAATTAATTACTCCTTAGTCTCACTAATCAAGTAACTTGTCGTTAAATTACTTGAAACGCTTGCGCTAAAGAAAGAGTCAGCATACTTGTTTTTCCAGTCATAATTAGTCCAATCATTCCAAGTTAAAAAGTTCGTCACAGCATATTTACCAAACTTACAAATGTCCGCACCAAATTCCTTAGAAGTTCTGTATAGATAGCTATTTACCTGAGCCTGAAAATATGAATTTGTATAGTCTTCAATAAGCTTTCTGTTTTCTTCGTTCATGTAGTTAGAACTTTCAGATGCTGTTAGTAATTTCATCTTTAGTTTGAGGTCGCATTTTATATAAGGCGTGCTGTTTACAATTTCTACGGTGTTTTTGGATTTAGCAGAGTAAATGTAAAGCGAGATATAATCTGTGTCATTGAATGGACTAGGAATATTAACTGTTGCATTTTTAAAGTTGTTACTTAACATCAAATGAGCCATTGTTTCCAAACTGTTTAATTCTCCAACTAATTTATCCTCTTTAAATACTGCCAAACCTAAATTTTCAATGTTCTTATTATTGCTCTGATTTTCTTCTTTTGCAATGTATTCTTCATCATCAAGAGATGAATCTGTGTTTCCAACATTATCAGTTTCCACTCCGTTAATACTTCCAAGTATTGCATAAGGACTTCCAAAGGTGTCTGATATATCACAGAAAAAATCCTTTAAAGTTACTGCTTCGGTGTAGCTGGTGTTTTTTTCTGAGGAAGTTTCTAACCCAAAATATTTCGCAGCAACCTCGTCAATTACAGGCTTTGAATTTTCTAAAAAATATTGCGAACTGCATTTCGAAATTAATACATTACAAGTTGGCCTTACTTCAATGTTATTTTTTAAGCTATAGATATAATCGCCAATTCCATGACTCGCAAGTTCTTCAGAAAATATTAAGTATTTGCAATGAGTCATACTTACTTTCTTACTTAGATAGCTGTTTAGAAGGCTTACTCCAACATCAAAACTGTTACACTCAACGGTATTAATTACTGAACTTGGACCTTCACTAGATGAGCCACCAGAAGATGAGCCTTCGCTACTGCTTGAAGAACTACTAGATGAAGGCATGTTGATTTGAAAACTTATTTTTAAATCGCTATTTTCTCCCACATCAAATCCAATGGCAACAACATAAGCGAGCTCGTCTATGGTATTAATGGCATTGCTGTTACTTATGCAAAAACATACAATAACAATTCCTAAAACTAATATCCAAAATTTTTTTGCTTTCATTCTTTTTTAACTCCTATTAACTTTTTTATTTCCGCTAATTTAAAAAACTACTGATTTGACTTCAAAAATGATTGTCATTTTGTTAGTTTTGTACTAAAATTTTCTAAGCTTTAAGTAAACTTCTTAATTCACACCTTCACTCTTTACATTAAGCAATACTTTTTTGCTCTTTCGTCTTTGCTCAATTTTTATTCCTGCCTTTTTAAAATAGCCGAGCAAAAGCACAATAAAGCTATATATAAAAATCACAAATAGTGCAGAATATTTGTAGACAACTGTTTCTAAGAATATTATTTGTGCGCTATTTTTTGGAAGGAATGATACAGCAAATATTAATAATGCAACAATGTAAATTATTGGTGAAGAATTTTGTACATTAAATACTTTTTTATTTGTTTTTGTTATATATGAAATGATGATTGATAAATACGACAAGTAGGTAAATACCCAAACTAATATAAATAGCGCGTCTGATCTTTCTAAAAATTTTCCAAACTCAATTGTTCTGGTGCTCATATATACCGATAGGGTTTCCGTGCCAGTTGTTAAAAATGGGAATAAGAAAAGTAGTGATGACACACTTAATAAAAGATACAAGCTTGAGAGTATTATGGATATTATTCCTATTTTTTTGTAACTGTTTTGTTCTTTCAAATTTGGTCTAATTAAGTATAAAAATATCATTCCAGCAAATGAAAAAATGTTTAGAGCTCCTGTTAAAAATGTTTCTTTTACTCCATATCCTAAAATTGGATAAATCCTTTGAAATTCAACATGGTCAAGTGATGCGCAAAATATTACAACTACTGTAATTAGAACTACAAATACTATGAGGGTGTTTAGTTTTATAATATTTTTAAAACCTAATTTATTCACAATTATTCCAGCAATAAGAAACATTAGTATAATCAACGGAGTAAAGGCATTTGGAAAATAAATTAATTTTAAAAGCTCAGAAAAATTTAGCACTAATATTGATGATACAAATATTAAGTAAACTGAGTAAATTAAATTAGTTAAAAATTTTAAAAATTTTCCTCCTACAAATTCTGAAACATCAATTATATCTTTTCCGGGGAAGGGTTTAAATAGTTTGTTTAGTATAAAGAAAAATACTATCGTTAGAAAAGATACGAAAATTACATTGATTATAGAAGCGGAACCGGATTGCTTTAATATAGAGTTGGGCAAATTAAGTATTATGTGTGCAAGGGTAACAATGACTATTAAGAAAGTTGCTTCTATTGTATTTATTTTTTCGTTGTTCACGAACTAGACCTCCTTTATTATTTATACTATTAATCTTTATCGTCTTTAAAACAGAGCTTGTTATTAAAATTTAACTTATGGTTTTCAAACTCGAAATTTGACATATTGTGATTTACTGTTTATTTCTCCATTTTAAGCTGATTGCACCTTGACTTCTAGGCCTTTTGGTAGCAAGAAAATCATCTCTAAATTCTCTTTTCCAAGCAGGCTTTAATAAATATTTTCCACTACTCTTGTAATTAAATGGGGCATAAGGTGCAAGATATGGAACGCCAAAAGATTTTAAAGAACATAGAATTGCTACATGTATAAATATTCCAACGGCTATTCCTAAAAATCCGGCGGTAGCACCTAAAAGTGTATAAATAAATCTCGCCATTCTTAAGTGAAAACTTAATGAAATGTCTAATACAGCAAAAGATGTAATACCAGTTATTGCAACTATAATTATAAGAATAGGAGATACAATGCTAGCATCAACTGCAGCTTGACCTAAAACGATTGTACCAACTATTCCAACGGTTTGCCCCATAGGAGATGCGACCCTCAAGCCGGCTTCTCTAATTATTTCAAATGAAACCTCCATAATCAGTATTTCTATGATTATCATAAATGGTACAGATGACCTAGAGGCTACAATTGAGAATAGTAAGTCGGTTGGTAGCAGTCCGGGCAAAAGTAGTGTAAGCACAAATGATATAGCTCTTATTATTTTTAAAAGGTTCGCTGCCATAAAATTTATGTTTGTATCTTCTTGAGATTTTAAAAAGTCAAAAATTGTGATTGGTACTACTAATACATAAGGGCAACCATTGTAAACTACAACTACTCTGCCTTGAAGTAAATACGAAGTTGCTCTATCAACTCTTTCTGTTTGAACTGCTTCTGGAAGCGTTGTGTCAATGTCATCTTTTATAAATTGCTCCAATTCTCCAACTGATAGGCAGTAATCTACATCAATGTTGTTTATTCTATATTTAACTTCTGCAACTAAATCGGGATTAGCAATATTTTTTAAATAGCAAACTGCACATTTATTTTTGTCAATTTTTCCAACTGTCAAATTTTCAATTACAAGATTTTCATTTGATAAATTTCTTCTAATCATAGAAGTGTTAGTTCTTAAGTTTTCAACAAAAGCTTCTTGTGAACCTCTGATTATTGGCTCATTTTTTGGCTCGCCAATTGACCTTGTTTCAAATTTTTTGGTGGATATATCAAAAACAAAATCTAGGGTATCAACAAAAAGGATGCAATTTCCAGAGACTACACTATCTGCTATTTCATCGAATGAATTGATTTTTTTAACATCATTTTGAGGTAGCAAACATTCCATAATGTAGTCGCTTATATTAAATTTTTTGATTCTTCTTACAGAAATATTGTTGGCAATTGCCTCAGATATGACTTGCGGACCGTCATAAGTGTTAGATGAATTTTTCATCATCATAGGTTTTAATATAAAATCATTAATTGAGTCATTGTCAGACATTCCATCAATATAAATGATGAAAGCCTTGTATTGCTTGTTTCTAACATTTATTAAAAATTCTCTTATTTTTACATCAGAATTAATAAGAGAGTTGAATCTTGCATTTATATATTCTAAGTTTACATCAATGTTGGGATAAACTACTTTATTTTTAAGCAAATCCTCAGGTTGCTTTTTATTTTCAGCGTTTGGTCTAGATTCAGGCAAAACAAAAGCAGAGTCCGAGTCTATTTCATCGTAAAATATTGATTTCAACAAATTTTTAAATGACTTCATAAAATTCTCCTTGTCCTAAATATATATTTTGCTAAAAAATGCAAAATTATACACTATCAAGATACAAAGTAACAAAAACACAAATTGATATGTTATCAAGATGTAAACGATAAACTTTCAAAATATAAAGTAATAAATAACATAGACAAGAATATATTAGTTATATGATAAAAGTATTTAGCGCGAAAGATTTAATTAAATATTTTATAAGATTTTTAATCCCAATAATTGTATTGTTTTTAGTTTTGCAAACTGTTTCAAAGCAAAAGATTAAAATAGACACAATAAGAAAAGAGGATAAAGCCTTAATTGGCTGTATTTCTGATACAATTATGCAAATAAAAATGATAAAAGAGGAGCCAATCAAGGAAAAAGAAAGTAAGAATTTTATTTTTTTGTCTGAATTAGAAATTTTAGAAAGCATAAAAAATGACCAAGAAAATGACCAAGAAAATGACCAAGATGTCACTGAGACAAACGGTGAAGCAAGCCAAAATGGAAATGTACAACAAGGGGCAGATGGTCAACAATCGGGAAGCTCACAACAAGGAGCAGAGGACCAACAAGGAACTGGCACCCAGCCAAACAATAATGGGCAAAATACTGGAGAAATTGTGCAAGCTCAAACAGGAGTTACCACAGAGGTAGTACCTAATGATGTAAACCCAAGAATCACCAACGATTATAACGGAGTAAGCATAAATAATATGTCAAGCAAAACACTTACTTATGATATGCTTGTACCTAATATAGAAGTAAACAAAAGCAAGGTAATCATCTATCATACTCACACTTGCGAAAGCTACACGCCAACAGAAACTTTTAACTATGAAATGACCGGAAATTATAGGTCAACCAATCTGGACTTCTCAGTTGCAAGAGTAGGGGATGAACTGGAAGGTCAGCTTAATTCTTATGGAATTGAAGTAGTACATGATAAAACTTATCATGACCATCCAGCTTATAATGGCTCATACTCTAGGTCGCTTATAACTGCTCAAAATGCTTTAGCAAATAATCCAGAAACAGAGATAATAATTGACCTTCACAGAGATGCCATTGCAGATGCTAGTTATGCTCCAAAAGTAAAAATAGGGGATGAATATGCTTCACAATTGATGTTTGTCATTGGTGCAAACAACGAAAATTATGTTAATAATCTAAAATTTGCTATTAAAGTTATGGAAAAAGCAAATGAATTATATCCGGGTTTATTTAAACCTATAATCTTAAGAAATGCCGAATATAATCAGCATTTGACAAAAGCTTCTTGCATTATTGAAGTAGGAGCAACTGGTAACACACTAGAAGAAAGTATGAACTCAATGAAATATTTAGCAAAAGTAATCAATGAAATATAAGATTTTGTAAAGCAACAAAATTCGACAATTTTTTGTTACATTTTTGTTACAAAGAAAGAAACAAGTTGAAAAAATTGCATTATTGTGATACAAATATTATGGAAAATAAGAAATGTAAAAAATGAAGTTTATAGGAAGGTAAAAAATGAAGTTACAAAATTTTGCAGTAATATTTATAATAATAATGTTACCAATTTCAATGATTTTATCAATGTATACAGGTAACTTAATAGATGTAGCAAATAGAGAAGCACTATATAATTCAATTTTACTTAATTCGACTTATGATGCAGTAAAAGCATATCAAATGAATACTATAGGAAATAGTTACGAATCAGAAAACAACTCAAAAGTAAGGGATGTTAATGCATCAATAAACTCATTCTTTAATAGTTTAGCATCAGGATTCACAAGTACAGGATTAAGTAAAGATGAATTGACAGACTATATACCAGCTATGTTATACACATTATATGATGGATATTATGTATATGGAACCTATGATAATATAGTAGATACAGAAGGTCAAGTAAGTTATAATACTGAAGGAAAGGTAAGAAATAAGCAATATGGATTAAAACCATATATATATTATTCATGCGAATATGCTGATCAAGCAGAAACATACGATTTAGTGGTAAATTATACACTAGATAATTACATAACAGTAACCGGAATGTATACAGCAAATGGATCTAAGCAATATATATCAAAATCAGGTTATTATATAAATTATAACAATATAAAAATAAACCAAGGAGCAACAGACCCAGCAGGTTTTGATGACAAAAAAGTAACGCTAAATGTAAATGATGGAATAGAAGGCAACGAAATAGACATAGTGCCAGAAAAATTAGGCGAATACTTAATAACAATAGACATGTACAGAATGAATTCAACAGATTCAAAATATGCATATAAACTTAGTCAATCAGGAGGTAAAGCAAGGTACTATAATTATATATTATATAATGGAGTAAAGTATTACTTAGATGACGAAATTATAAATGTAGTAATCGAACACCTATACAAGTGCAAAAAGAAAATGGCGTCAATATGAGTTTTAATATGACATATGACGGAATACCAATATTTTATTTAGATAAAGATACAAGAACATATATAAGCAGAGCTACATTTGATGAATTAAAAAGCTATCTAGGAGTAGAAAATGATTCAGACATGTACAGTGCAGAAGAAGGAAGAGGAAAATATAGAGATGTAAACGCATATTATTATTATTATAAGTCAGACAAGTTTAGTAGAGAAGTAGCACCAATATTGAAGAATATAGATTTAGGAAAAACGCAGATAGTTAATGAAATAACAGGAGAAAAAAACGATGTAATAATTTCTAATTTGCCATATAATGAAGAAGGAAAACTACAATATACCAATGTAGAAGATGGAATAAATCAAGAAATAGATGATATGCGAAATGTAATAAAAACAGAAACATATCACACAAGATATACATATGAGAACGGAGTAGAATCACATGTAAAAAGTACATACGAAACACCAAAAATATTTGACTTAACAGAAGAAGGCAATGACCCAGAGTTAGAGACATCATCATTTAATAGACACAGAATAGATGTAATAGTAAGTACAATAGAATCAAGTTTAGTATCAACAATAGGAAGCTTCAATAATTATATAGGAAGTAGTTTTGAATATTTAATGCCAGTATTAGAAGAAAGTGAATGGGACCGAATATGCAACAATATGACAATTCTAACATTCATGCAAGGATTAACAATAGGCAATTATAAATATTACAGTAATTATGAAGTAGTGGCTAACACAAAGGTAAGAGATTACATATCAAAAGACTCAATAAATATACAAAGGGAGAGTGAAGAAGGAAACACAGTAACAAGCTATGGAGAATATCACAATCCAAGATGTGAAGATTATAATAAAGAAATAGACGCCGGCCATTCAAAATTAGTAGGATATAGAAACATAGACTATGAAAGAGAAAGTTGTATAACGATAAAAGTAAATCCCGAAGACGCAGATCCGAAGGAATATTG
>CANQXO010000057.1 GCA_947627825.1 uncultured Clostridia bacterium | reverse complement strand
TTTTGTGAAGATTTATAAGTGAGGTGAAAGTAGTGTCAAAACCAACAGTTGCAATAATAGGAAAACCTAATGTTGGAAAATCAACTTTTTTTAATTATTTAGTTGGGGAAAGAAAAGCCATAGTCGGAGATACTCCTGGTATGACAAGAGATAGAATTTATGGTGAAACTAACTGGAGAGGCAGAAATTTTACTATAATCGATACAGGTGGAATTGAAGAAAAAAGTGATGATATAATAGCTAGTCAAATGCTAATTCAGGCTGAGATAGCAATAGAACTTTCTGATTTAGTAATTTTTATGACTGATGTTAAGACAGGTGTAACAAGTATTGATAAAGAAATTTCATTAATGTTAAAAAAAGCTAATAAAAAAGTTATATTAGTTTGTAATAAAGTTGATGATTTTAAAAAGTTTGAAAACGATATATATGAATTTTATAATTTAGGAATTGGCGAGCCTCATCCTATTTCATCTGCTAATGCCAAAGGAATTGGCGATATTTTAGACATTATATATGAAGAGCTTCCAAAAGATGATGAAGATGAAAACGAAGATGATAGAATTAAAGTTGCGATAATAGGAAAACCTAATGTTGGTAAGTCATCTTTAATTAATAAAATTCTTGGAGAAAATCGTTTAATAGTAAGTACAATAGCAGGTACAACAAGGGATGCCATTGATTCAGATTTTGATAATAAATATGGAAAATATACTTTCATAGATACAGCGGGTTTAAGAAAGCATAATAAAATAGAAGAAGACATTGAAAAATACAGTATACTTAGAACAAATCTTGCAATAGAAAGAGCAGATGTATGTATTTTGATGATTGATGCAAACGAAGGAGTTACTGAGCAGGATACAAAAATTGCAGGACTTGCTCATGAAGAAGGAAAGGCAGTTATTATAGCAATTAACAAGTGGGACGAATATGAGAAGGAAAATGGCACTTTAGAAGAATACACTAAAAAGGTTTATAACAAATTATCTTATTTGAGTTATGCTCCTATAATATTTATATCTGCAAAAACAGGTCAAAGAGTTGATAAAATTTTTGAATTAATTAATAAAGTTTCTAATTATAATTCAATGAGAATTTCAACATCAAATTTAAATGAATTATTAGCAGAAGCTGTTTCAATTGTTCAACCACCAACCGATAAAGGTAGAAGGTTAAAAATATATTATATGACTCAGGTAAGCACAAAGCCACCGACTTTTGCAGTATTTGTAAATAGCAAGAAGTTATTTCATTTTTCATACGAGCGATACTTGGTAAATAAACTAAGGCAGGAGTATGATTTTAGTGGCACACCAATTAGAATATTAATTAGAGAAAGGAAAGAAAAAGATGATGATTAATTATATTGTAGTAGCTGTAATAGCTTATTTAATTGGAAGTATTAGCTTTTCAGTAATTTTTACAAAGAAATTTGCAGGTTTTGATGTAAGGGATAAGGGAAGCGGAAATGCTGGAACAACTAATGTATTAAGAACAGCCGGAAAAGGTTTAGCAGCATTTACACTTTTATGTGATGTATTAAAAGGAGTTGGAGCTGTATTAGTTGCTTTACTTGTAGGAGAAATGATAAAGGGAGAGCCACAAATAAGAGCTACTTTAGTAGAACTAGCAGGAATATTTGTTATTCTTGGACACACTTATCCAATATTCTTCAAATTTAAAGGCGGAAAAGGAATTGCAACAGCATTAGGTGTATTGTTAGTTACAAACTGGGAAATAGCTTTAATTTGCTTAGTATATGCTTTAATTTTGATGGCACTTTCAAGAATGGTATCATTAGGCTCAATTGCAACTTCAATACTATTTCCAATTCTATGTATATTCTCAAAAGTAAATTATATTGTAGCAGGAGAAGAAGCTCATTTTTCTTATGTAATATTTGCTATTATATTGGCTGTTATAGTTATCTTCAATCATAGAGAAAATATTAAAAGACTAGCAGATGGAACAGAAAATAAAATTAGTTTTAAGAAAATAATGAAATAATATTTGAAAGGAACAAAACAAATGAGTAAAAAAATTGCAATTGTAGGAAGCGGAAGCTGGGGTATGGCTCTAGCTAATCATCTTGCTGAAATGGGAAATAGTATAAAAGTATGGTCTTTTTCGCAGGAAGAAAAGGATATTATAAATATTAAAAGAACTTGTATGTATATTCCTAATATGAAAGTAAATGATTTAGTAGAATGTTCAAATGACCTACGAGAAGTTGTTGAAGACTCTGATATTATTTTACATGTTACACCATCTAAATTTACTAGAGAAACTTTTAAGAAATATAAGGATTTTGCAAATAATAAACCTATAGTAATTTGCTCTAAAGGCTTAGAGAGCGCAACCACTAGCACACTTGATAAAGTTATTTTAGATGAAATGCCAAACGCAAGAATTGCAGCATTATCGGGACCAAGTTATGCTACTGAGGTTGTCAATCATATTCCAACAGCAATAATATTAGCATCAAGAGATGAACAAATTTTAAATGAAATTCCAGAAATTTTTTCTAATGAATATATGAGAGTATATAAATCAACTGATGTTACAGGAGTAGAAGTTGGAGGAGCATTTAAAAATATAATTGCATTTTGTGCTGGAATTGCAGCAGAACTTAATCTTGGAACAAATGCACAATCAGCATTAATAACAAGAGGTTTAGCAGAAATTGCAAGACTTGGCGTAAAGATGGGAGCAAAATTAGAAACCTTTTATGGATTATCAGGACTTGGTGATTTAATATTAACTTGTTCAAGTGATGAATCAAGAAATAGAAGAGCAGGTAGATTAATTGCAAAAGGTCTTACACAGCAAGAAGTTGAAAAAGAAATAGGAATGACAATTGAAAGCATTGATAATATTGAAGTAGCAAAGAAACTTTTGGAACAATATAATATTGATATGCCAATTGTAAATTCAGCTTATGAAGTTTTAAAACATACTATCACACCAGAGGAAGCCGTAAAACAGTTAATGACTAGAGGCTTGAAATTTGAAGTTGATTAATTATTTATTTTTAATTAAAATTTTAATGATGTATTAAAAATTATATTATAGTAATTTAATAATCTAAATCCTCCGCAATATTTTATTACAAAGAATAAACTAGTAAAAATTTTGTAATAATAATATAAAATGCGGAGGTTTTTTATGAGAAAAAACATTGGAAAATATATTTGCTTTATATTAGGAATAATCGGCATAATTTTATTAATAACTTTAATTTCAATAAAAATATCTAGTGTAAATGCAAAAACTAGTGAAAAGAATATAAAGGATAAAATAAAAGATGAAATTGCTTATTTAGATTCAAATTTAATTGAAATAATGAATAAATTAAATAATATTGAAGTGATAAAATATAAAATTTATACAAAAGAAATCAATGACTCATCTAGTCAAGAGGATTCATCAAATCAAGGAGGTTCTTCTAGTCAAGATAGTTCATCAAGTCAAAATCAGTCCTCTAATCAAGGTAGTTCATCGCAGCAAAGCAATTCATCAAATCAAAACAGTTCTAATAATCAGGGAAGTTCATCGAGTGAAAACAATTCTTCAAGTCAAAGTAGTGAATTAGGAGAAAATAGTTCGTCTAATGCAAATGAAACAAAAAACTCACAAGTAGTCTCTAGCTTAATTCCAAATGCTACCTTAGAGCAAAATAATGATAATGTAGATTGGACTGAAATATCATTTCTGTTAGAAAACATATATTCTACAATGCCAACTATTAAGTTAGATTTGCAAAAGCAAGGAATTTCGGAAGATTTAATTTCATCATTTTCTGTTTCAATAGATGGTGCAATACAATCGATCAAAAATAAAGATAAAACAAATGCATTAGTTAATTTATTTAATTCATATATAAATCTTCCAAAATATATTGAAAGTATAGGTGGAGATGAGTACACTATAAATTTATATAATACAAAGGCCAATATATTAAACGCTTTGGTACTTGCAAGTGTCGGCAATAAATGGGATAATATTTTAACAAATATTCAAAATGCAAAATCAAATTTTGCCTTAATAGTTTCATCAGACAATGGAGACGAGAATAGAAAAAATCAATTGCAAAAAACACAAATTTTAATAGATGATTTAGAAAGAATGGCAAAAATTAATGATAAAGAAATATTCTTTATTGGATATAAAAATGTAATGCAGGATTTACAAATGCTCTAATAAAATAAGTTTTTTATTTTGATAAAAAACTTGAATTCGATAATAAAATAATATATAATAACTTTACTATATTGAAAAGGAGAAGTATTATGAAAAAATCGTATATTATTTTAATAATCGTATTAATTATTTTGGCTGCTGTAGGTTTATTAGCAAGTTCTTATAATAAAATGGTAGAAAAGTCTGAAAATATCGACAACAGCGCTGCAAACTTAGATGCAATGCTACAAAGGAGAGCAGATTTAATCCCTAATTTAGTAAACACAGTTAAGGGTTTTACTACACATGAAACTGAAATTATTGACAGCATAACAGAAGCTAGAGCAAAATTAGTAGGAGCAAAAACTTTTGAGGAAAAATCAGCTGCAAATGATGAATTAACAACAGCTTTAAATGCTTTGAATATTGTTGTTGAGAATTATCCTGAATTAAAATCATCTGAAAATTATCAACAATTATCTGATGAGCTAGCTGGAACAGAAAATAGAATAGCTGTTGCTAGGAGAGATTATAATGAAGCGGTAAAAGAATATAACTCTAGTATAAAGAAATTTCCAACAAATATTTTAGCAAGTTTATTTAATTTCGGAACAAAGGAATATTTTGAAGCATCAGCAAATAGTGAGGAGGTACCTTTAGTTGTCTTCAATTAATAAGATATTTATCAAGTTAAGCATAATAACTTTATTATGCTTAATTTTGTTGCCTACAATATCTAATGGTGTAGTAGAGCCAACTTATAATTTTTTCGTTAATGATTATGCTAATATATTAAGTGATGAAACGGAAAATTATATAATTGAAAAAAACAAAGTATTAGAAGAAACTTTTGGAGCTCAAATAGTGGTAGTAACCGTTCCAAGCCTAGAGGGAAATTCTTTAGAAGAATATTCTACGGAAGTTTTTAGAAAATTTGGAATAGGTAATAAGGATAAAAATAATGGATTATTATTATTACTTGCCTTAGAAGAAAGAGAATTTAGAGTAGAAGTGGGATATGGCTTAGAAGGTATTTTACCAGATGCTAAAACTGGTAGGATACAAGATGAGTACATAATTCCATATTTCCAAAATAACAATTGGGATGTAGGAATTAGAAGCGGATTTGATGCTTTTTATAAAATAATAAGTGGTGAAGATGTTCCATTAGAAGAAAATAATGAGCTTACTGAAGAAAAACTAATGTTGATTGCAATTTTTGTATTAATGCTCTTTCTTTGTGCTAGCATAGCTATAAGGACTACGGGAAGACGAGGCGGAGGCGGTTTCGGAGGCTTTTATGGTGGTTTCTATGGAGGTTCTTCGTTCCATTCTGGAGGAAGTTCATTTGGTGGTTCACATGGAGGCCGGAGGTTCATCTGGAGGCGGAGGAAGTTCAAGACACTTCTAATAATATAAAATTTTACAATAAAAAGAGAGGTATATAAATGGAGACACAAGAAAGAATAGCAACACAAATAGCAGAAGAACTAAATATAAAAGTTATTCAGGTTGTTAAAACAATAGAATTAATAGATGCAGGGAATACGATTCCTTTCATAGCAAGATATAGAAAAGAAGTTACTGGAAACTTAAGTGATGAAACACTAAGAGAATTATTTGAGAGACTAACTTATTTAAGAAATTTGGGGCAAAGAAAACAAGAGGTTAAAACTTCAATTGAAAATCAAGGAAAATGGACTGATGAAATAGCAAGTGATTTAGAAAAAGCAATGACTTTGTCTGAAGTTGAAGATATTTATAGACCATATAAACAGAAAAAGAAAACAAGAGCAATAATTGCAAAACAAAGAGGTTTAGAGCCTTTAGCACAAAATATTTTACAGCAAAAGGATACTAGTAATTTAAATGAAATTGCTAAACAATTTATAACTGAAGAAGTTCAAACAGTTGAAGATGCTTTGCAAGGTGCAAAAGATATAATTGCAGAAATCGTTTCAGACGACCCATACTTTAGAAAAAAGATAAAAGGCATTTATCGTAGAGATGGAATAATTGAAACAACTGCAACTAAAGAAGATGAAAAATCACCGTACGAAATGTATTATAAATTTAGCGAAAAAATATCTACAATTCCTAGTCATAGAATTTTAGCAATAAATAGGGGAGAAAAAGAAGAATTTTTAAAGGTTAAAATTACAAAAAATACTGAAAAAATAATTGATTTAATTTGCAGTAAAATGATAACTTCTCAAGGAGAAAGAGCCAATATCATTAAAGAAGCTATTGAAGATAGTTATACAAGACTTATTGAGCCATCTGTTGATAGAGAAGTAAGAGCCGATTTGACTGAAAAAGCTGATAAACAAGCAATTAGTGTATTTGGTAAAAATGCAAAACAACTTCTTTTAGGAGCTCCGCTAAAAGGTTTTACTGTTTTAGGATTTGACCCGGCATATAGAACTGGCTGTAAACTTGCTGTTATTGATGAAACTGGAAAAGTATTAGATACCGGGGTTGTCTATCCAACAGAACCTCAAAACGATATAGAAGGTTCTAAAAAAGAACTAACAAGACTAATTATGAAAGACAATATAAATATGATTGCAATTGGAAATGGTACAGCATCAAGAGAGTCAGAACAATTTGTTTCAGATTTAATAAAGGAATTGAAAGAAAAAACAGGTAAAGAAATATATTATACAATCGTTAGTGAAGCAGGTGCATCAGTTTATTCTGCATCTAAGCTTGCAACTGAGGAGTACCCAGATTTAAATGTTTCATTAAGAGGTGCTATATCAATAGCAAGAAGATTACAAGACCCTCTTGCAGAGTTTGTAAAAATTGACCCTAAAGCAATAGGAATTGGACAATATCAACATGATGTAAATCAAAAACAATTAGCAGAAACACTTTCAGGAGTTGTAGAAGATGCAGTTAATGAAGTAGGCGTTGATGTCAATACTGCAACTCCATCATTACTTTCTTATGTATCTGGTATTAATTCAAGTATTGCTAAAAACATTGTAAAATACAGAGATGAAAATGGTAAATTTACTGAAAGAAAACAATTATTAAAAGTTGCTAAACTTGGTAAATCAGCTTATGAACAATGTGCTGGATTTGTAAGAATTCCAAATGGAAAAAATCCTCTTGAGATAACAGCAGTTCACCCAGAAAGTTATGAAGTAGCCGAAAAACTTTTAGCAAGTATTAATTGTAAAAAAGAAGATATTATAGAAAAAGAAAAAATAAAAGAAGTAAAATCAAAATTATTAGCTGTAAATACTAAAAAACTTGCTGAAGAACTTGGTATAGGGGAGATAACTTTAAAAGATATTATATCAGAGTTGTGCAAACCAGGAAGAGACCCAAGAGAAGATATGCCAAAGCCAATTCTTCGTAGCGATGTATTAAAATTTGAGGATTTAAAAGAAGATATGATATTAACTGGAACAGTGAGAAACATTACTGACTTTGGAGCATTCGTTGATGTTGGAGTTAAGCATGATGGATTAGTACATATTTCTGAAATGAGCGAAAAATTTGTCAAGAAGCCATCTGACATTGTCTCAATTGGAGATATTGTCAAAGTTAGAGTTATTGGAATTGATTTTGAAAAACAAAAAGTAAAACTTTCTATGAAAAATATTAATTAAATTAAACCAATTTTAAAAAGAAGGATATAAAATATCCCTCTTTTTTATATGCTCCATAACAATATTTTTTTCATTAATTTTTCTTTTGAAGTAAAATAGCCTTTTATTATTATTAATTTTTGAATTGGATTAAAAAATTTCCTTAGTAGAAAGAAGTCTTGAATATTGTATTTAATTCCTTTATTTTTAACTATATAGTGACATGTAAACATTTTGCAAGGCATACATTTTGTCGAGCATCTTTTATTTACTAGATATTCACACTGTACAAATTCATTAGAAAGCAAACCTTTATAATGTCTACAGCATCCACAAGTTAGATTAAAATCTCTTTTGGCAATACATTTATCATTTTCAAATTCACAAATATTTTTACTTTCAAATTCATTATCTAAATAATCACAAACGGAATCATAAATGTAATCATACTTTTCAGCCTTGGTCGATAATAATACAACTTTAATAGACCTAATTAAATCAAGAATATCTGAGTTATATTTTTCTTCATAATTAAAAATGACAACTTGGAAAGAATTCTGTAAAATGTCTCGGCCTTGTCTTTTAAGATGCTTAATATTTCTAAAAATTTTATTCTTTTGCTTAGAAATATCATAACAATCAAAAGCAAAGCACAGAATTTCCTTATCGTCAATTATCAGTTCATTTAATGATTTAAATGGGATATTAAATTTTATATTTGGTTTTATTTTTGATAGTAAGTAAACATTTTTAGTTTTGTTGGTCAATTTGTTAATTTTAGTTATATCGTTTGATTTTTCATTTAATTTAACACTATAAAAAACTTCCATATTTAATTGTTCCTTATTAGATTTTTATTAAAAATTTTAATAAATTAACATAATTATACATTATTTTTTTAAATTCGTCAACTTTTTAGGATAAAAGTATTTATAGTATATATGTTTGTATTAAGAGAACAAATTTAAATTAAAGAAAAATTGACAAAAAGTACAAAAAATAGTACAATTAAGTTTAGTAAATCAAATAGTCGCGTATAGCAAGACCTAAAGGTAGCGTACGAGGAAAGTCCGGGCTCCACAGAG
>CANQXO010000056.1 GCA_947627825.1 uncultured Clostridia bacterium | reverse complement strand
AGTCCAGACTACAAACTATTAGTAGTGCTAATGAAAATTAGTGTAGTGCAGTAACCGATAGGTCGTTGGTTCAAGCCCAACACGGGGAGCCAATAAAAAATAACAGATAAAAAATATCTGTTATTTTTTTATTTATACTATATTTTTATATTGATTTTATGTATAATATAGGAAGGATGTGAAAATTATGAAAAAAGTATGTGAAATATGTAATAATGAATTTGAAACTAACAGCGTATCACGAATATATTGTTATAATTGTAGTGGGGAATCCACTAGAAAAGATAATCAAACAAGAAAGCATCAAAAAACAATTCTAAGGAGAAATATGAAATTACAAGCGATAAAATTGTTAGGAGGCAAATGTTCGATATGTGGCTATAACAAATGCATGGATGCATTGGAATTTCATCATGAAAATCCAGACGAAAAAGAATTTAAACTTGGTTCTGGTAATACTATGTCTTGGAAAAATTATAAGGAAGAAGCATTAAAATGTATATTAGTTTGTTCAAATTGTCATAAAGAAATACACAGTAAACTAGGATACATATATGAAAATAAATAAAAAAATTTGAAAGGCAAAATTATGAAAAAAACATACAGGATTTTATTATTAATAATATTTTTGGGAATATTCATTTTTTCTTTCTATAGAATAGTAATGTATTTTATAGATGCAAATAATAATAAAAAAGTAAATGATAATCTTATAGAAAAAGCAATAATATTTAATGAAAGTGATGAAGAAAAAGATGAATATACAATACCATTTACAGTAGATTTTGATGTATTGAAAAAGCAAAACGAAGATATAGTAGGATGGATTTATTCAAAAGATACACCTATTAATAATCCGGTATTGCAAAGTATAGATAACGATTACTATTTAAGAAGATTAATAACCAGAGATTATAATGCTGCTGGAAGTTTATTTATGGATTATAGGAATGATTCATCAATGCAGAATTATAATACCATAATATATGGACATAACATGAAAAATGGAACCATGTTTGCTAGTTTACAAAAATATAGAAATCAAGAATATTATGAAGAACACAAATTTATATATTATTTTACTCCAGAAAAAAATTATTTAGTGAGATTATTTTCGGCTTGTACTGAATCAGCTAACTCTAGTATATATAAGTTAGAAAATTTTAATCAAAATACAATAGATAGTATAGTAAGGAAATCTAATTTCAAAAGTAATGTAACAGTAACTGAAAATGATAAAATTATAATACTTTCAACTTGTGCTTATGATTATGATGAAGCTAGATATGTTGTATTTGGAAAACTAGAAGAAATTTAAAGTAAGAAAAAGGGAAAAAAACAATGAAAAAAATTTATTTTGTACTAACATATACAGGAACAATATTGTCAAAAATAGTGAAAGTTTACACTAAAAAAGAGTTTTCTCATTCGTCTATATCATTAGATGAAGATTTGAATGAAATGTATAGTTTTGCTAGAAAAAATGCATATAATCCGTTTATTGGAGGTTTAATGCATGAGTACATACATGAGGGCACTTTCAAAAGGTTTTATAAAACGAAATGTATAATATATAGTTTTGAGATAACGAATAAGGAATATGAAAAAATTAAAGAAAATATAATGGAAATGTATGCCCATAAAGACAAATACAAATTTAATATAATTGGGCTATTAGCAGTCAGTATTAATAAGAAAATAAAAAGAGAAAATTATTATTATTGTACAGAATTTGTTAAAGAAATTTTAGATAAGTCTAATGTAAAAAATAATTTACCTGACATACCAAAACCAGAAGACTTGAAAGATTTGCCAGAGGTCCATGAAGTTTATCAAGGTCTTTTAAAAGACTATAGATAGTAAGTAAACTAGTAAAATGCAACATAATATTATAAAGGATGAAGTAAATAATGAAATCAAATAATGAAAAAAGAATTGAAAAATCAAATGAACCTAAAGTAAAAAAAAGAATATCAAAAAGTAAAATACTTAAAATAGCTTTATTTGTTTTTACAGTAATTATAATAACAGCAACCATTATATATTTATTTCCCATAATTAAGGATTTATCTACCACAGATGGACAAATCAAATTTAAGCAAAAAATATCTCAGTTAGGTTTTGGCGGTATACTAGCTCTTTTCGGATTACAGTTAGCGCAAATTTTCTTAATTATTTTACCAGGAGAACCGATAGAGGTGTTGGCTGGTGTATGTTATGGTGGAACTGGCGGCCTAATATTTATACTTGTTTCATCAATGATAATATCTGCATTAATCATTGGTTTAGTAGGGATATTGGGAAGAAAGTTCATATACAATTTTTATAGTGAGGAAAAAATAAAAAAGATTGAACAAAATAAAATTTTGAGTAATCCAAAAAAAGTAGAAATTATAATGTTATTATTGTTTTTAATCCCAGGTACACCTAAAGATTTATTAGTATACATAGCAGCTATTTTACCAATAAAAAAAATAAGATTTATTATAATTTCTACCATTGCAAGAATTCCATCAGTATTGTCATCAACACTTGCAGGAGCACAATTATTAAGAGGAAATTGGGAAATAAGCATATTGATTTATGCTGTAACATTTTGTTTGGTTGGAGTATTATTGGTAATTACAAATATCTACGATAAAAATAAAGTTACAAAAGAAGTAATTAATACGCTAAATAAAAAGTAGAAAATAAAATATTTTATATAATGATAAAAAGATAAGAATTAGAGTAAAAATAGACAAAAAATAGGCAGAAAATCCACAGATTTTATATGAAATTTCGACGATTTTAGAAAAATTTTGACATTTTTTGAAATTTTCCTTGATTTGGCATTTTTTTTGTGTTATAATAATACTGGACTAAAAATTAAAATATTAGGAGGTAATATTAAATGAAAGCTACTGGAGTATTAAGAAAAATTGATGGATTAGGAAGAATAGTAATCCCAATGGAGATTAGAAATAAATTAAATATTTCTGAAAATGATCCATTAGAAATACATTGCGAAGGAACAACTATTTCTGTAAAGAAATATGAACCAGATTGCACATTTTGCGGAAGTTCTAAGAATGTTGTTGAATACAAAGGTAAAATAATCTGCGAAAAATGTTTAGCAGAATTAAAGAAAATGTAATTAAAAATGTAAGCTAGTGAAAGAAAGTATAATGTATAAATAATTAATGCTAATGTATAGATATTAATTATTTATACATTTTTTTATGCAAAAAATAATAATTCCCATAATAATGAATAAAAAACAAAATTTGTAAAAAAATAAGTTCATGAAAAAGTTTATTAGCATTATTATAGTAATTATTATTTTATTTAATATAACTAGTTTTTTATTTCCTAATAAAGTTGAAAAAGCCAATTCTAATAGATATGTTTATGATTCCAACAACATGCAATATCCGGGGTATAGTGAAAGAATAGATGTTTTATCATCAGCTCATCCAAATTGGAAATTTGTTGTTATGGAAACAGGGCTTGATTGGAACGATGTAATAGCAAATGAATATACAGGACATTTTGACACACCAAATAATTTAATTCAAGGGAAATCTGGAGCGTGGATATGTTCAATATGTGGAAATAGGCTTTATGATACTGGAGAATGGATGTGTGCATCTGAAAGTGCAATAAGATATTATATGGATCCGCGAAATTGGCTTGTGGATAGTCCGTATTTATTCCAATTTTTGCAAACTGATTATATGGAAACGGAAACACAAGACATATATGAGGCACTAAATGGTACATTTTTGTATTCTTGGGAAAATGCCAATATTATAAACCAAGTTTGCAAAAATAACAATGCAAGTCCGTATTTCATTATGGCGAGAATTTTGCAAGAACAAGGGACAACAGGCGGAAGAACATATAGAATGCAGGATACAGATGGAAAAATATATTATAACTTATTTAATATTGGAGCAACAGGAAATAATGCAGATGAAGTTTATTTTAATGCTTTGGAAAAGGCAAAACAAAGTGGCTGGACTAGCATAGAGGCATGCTTAAATGGTGGAATTTCATTTTTGATTTCTTCATATATTGGATATAAACAAAATACACTATATTTAAATAAATTTGATGTTGAAGATTATTTAGGACTATATAATCATCAATATATGCAAAACATAGAAGCACCAAAAAATGAAGCAATATCCATGTATAATAAAATGAAAAAAGCAAATTTATTAGAAAGAAATTTGACATTTGTAATACCGGTTTATGAAAACATGCCACAGTTAGCAAGCCCATCACCTGACACGACTGGTGAAATATTTCCGAAAAATATAAGAGTTAAGGAAGGCCATTATGGAATTATGGTTAGAGGTGGAAGAAGCACAACCAGCTCGATATTAGGAAGAATTGCAGACAGTTCGGTTGTTGTACTTTCTGTTGAAAGGTATAAGGATGGTTGGCACAAAGTTGTTTTAGAGGACGGAACGGTAGGATTTGTAAAGTTTAATTCAGATTATTTAGAAGAGATAGCAGATGTAACTAATTGCTATGAAAGAAGAATTGTTGATTCTAATAATACCACTCTGAGAGCAGGCCCGGGATTAGAACAAGCAGAGATAACGGTTTTAAATAAGGGAGATGTTGTCACAAGGATTGATAATACAGGAAGATACAATTTTGGTGGAGTTATTTGGGATAGAGTAATTATAGCTGACGGAAGACAAGGATTTGTCGTAAGGAATTCTTTAAAGGAAGAAATTGATAATGAAAATGGTAACAATAAAGAAGAAGGCAATCAATCATCACAAGAACCAACTGATAATCAAAACGAAAGCAGTAATGAGAATGTAGAAAATCAAAACGAAACAAGTAATGAGAATGCAGAGAATCAAAATGAAACAAATAACGAGAATGTAGGCAACCAAACAGAAACAAATAATGAGAATGCAGACAATCAAACAGAAATGAATAACGAAACTATAGACAACCAAACAGGAACCGATAATGAGACTATGACAAATAAAACAGAAACTAAGAATGAAACTGTAGTTAATCAAACCGAAACAGAGAACAAAGATGGAGATAATCAAACAGAAATGGGCAATGAAACAACCAATAATCAATATTTTATAATCGGTCCAGATAAAAAAGCAAGTGACTTAGGTGGAATTGTAACAAAAGATGGATTAGAAACTGAAGAAGCGGGCACAGGTTACCAAATAGAAATTGAAGGTAAAACTTATACAATAGTAAAAAGAGGAGATGCAAACGGAGACGGTTATGTAAAAGCAAATGACTATTTAATTATAAAAGATTATATAATAGGGACTAATACTAATTTGAAAGATGAATATTTAGAAGCCTCTGATGTTACAAATGATAAGGCTGTAAAGGCAAATGATTATTTAAAGATAAAAGATCATATTATGTATGGAGTGGATATTTAGATGAAAAGAATATTTTATAAAATTTTAATTATATTATTGATGTTGACTACAATTGCTAGTATTATTAATTTGACAGAAAATGTAGCAGCTACTTATAGTTTTAGCTTTACAGGACCAGTCCAAGCCAATATAGGAGATAACTTGACATATACAATAACAGCAAATGGGCTTACTGGAAATGTAAAGTTGTCAGGAAATAATGTATCTTTAAGTGTAAATCAAACTTGGGTAGAAAAAAATTCTGTTTCAGTAACTGCCAAAATCACGGGATTCCCAGCCTCAATTACTGCAACACCAGTAGAACTTACAGATAACGATTATAACATAGTTTCACTAGATGCGAGAACTATAAATATTACTGATAAACAAACTACAGTTATTCCACCAACGCTACCTCAAACAGAAAATAATAATAGCGGACAAACTGGAGAAAGTTCTAATGGGCAAAGTCAAGGAAATGCCCAAGGAAGTAATCAAGGAAATGCAGGTGTTCAAAGTCAGGGCACAACTAATAATCAAGGAAATAGTGGAAATCAAGGAACAAGTAGTAATTCACAAACTAATAACAAAGGTAGTACAGGAACGCAAACAAATAACTCGGGGAAATCACAAGTTAGCAACAATGGTAATAGTGAAAATCAAGAAAAAATAAAATCAAGCAATAATTACTTAAAAAGTTTGCAAATAAATATAGGTACTCTTGAACCAGAATTCTATAGAGAAACCTTTGAATATACTGTAAATAATATAGTTGAAGATGAAATAGTAGTTTCTGCAGAAGCGGAAGATGAAAAAGCAACAATTAACGGTTTAGGAACAATTGCTTTAGATCCGGGAGAAAATAGAATAAATATTGAAGTTATAGCAGAAAATGAGCAGGCTAGAATATATACCATAATAGCAAATAAAGATGAAAAAATAATAGACTCAGATGTAAGGCTTGCTACCTTAGAAATACAAACAATTAATGAAGAAAATTTATTTGAAGATTTAGATATTGATTTTGATAAAGAAAAATTAAATTATGAAGTTAATGTTGATGAAGATGTTACAGATTTGAATGTGGTGGCTACAGTAGATAGAGAGCGAGTATTAGTAGAAGTCGAAGGTGATAAAAATTTAAAAGAAGGAGATAATGAAGTAAAGATAATATTAACAGAGCAGGATGATATAAGTTCAAACGAGAATGTAAACGAAGATACAAATGAAAATAACATTGCAACCGAGGAAAACAATAGCGAAGTGAAGAAAACAATTTACACTATAAAAGTAAATAAAAGGGCGAAACCAATAGTTGAAGTTAATTCAAAAGGAATTAAAGCAAATCAAGTTATAGCAGGATTAATATTATGTTTTATAACTATAGGAGTAATAGCTTGCGCAGTAATTAATCATATAAGACATAAATAAAAGCAACAATCATGTTTGCCCAGTAATTCCTCTAGGCTCTGATATCCAATTAACATCTAAAGGTGATGATTCATGGGATTTGACTAAAATAAGTAAATAAGAAATATTAGAAAAAAATCTTTCATAAAAACGAGGTCGTTTTTTATGGAAGATTTTTTATGTTAATAAAATTTGAAATTAATCTATATTTTTTTTATTATTCTCTTTAAGTTTTAGCTGAATTATGATAGAATACAAGTGATTTAGACTAATAATTTACATAAAAGTAAAGGAGGATTTGTTTTGTATAAAAGAGTATTATTAAAATTAAGTGGAGAAGCATTAGCTGGAGATAATAAAACTGGAATAGACGAGGCTACTATAAATGGTATATGTGATGCTATAAAAGAGTTGTATGATATGGGTGTTGAAATTGCAATTGTTGTTGGTGGAGGAAACTTTTGGAGAGGAAAATATGGACCTAATATGGTAAGAACTACAGCAGATTATATGGGAATGCTTGCAACAGCAATGAATGGTTTAGCACTTCAAGATGCTATTGAAAAAAGAGGTATAGCTACTAGATTACAAACAGCTATCGAAATGAGGCAAATTGCTGAGCCTTTTACTCAAAGGAGAGCTATGAGACATTTAGAAAAAGGAAGAATCTTAATTTTCTCATGTGGTACAGGAAGTCCATTTTTTTCAACAGATACAGCTGCAGCATTAAGGGCTGCCGAAATAGGGGCAAATGTTATATTAGTTGCTAAAACAATTGATGGTGTATATACTGCAGACCCTAAAACAAATCCTGATGCAAAGAAAATAGAACATTTGACTTATCTTGATATCTTAGAAAAAGATTTAAAAGTTATGGATTCTACTGCAATTTCAATTTGTAGGGATAACAATATTCCTCTTGTTGTTTTTGCAATGAGTAATCCTAAAAATATAATAAAAGCTGCAAATGAAGAAAAAATAGGAACAAAGGTAGATTAGTTTTTAGAAAGGAATTGAGATTTATATGAGTTTAGAAACAATGAATGAAAAAATGGAAAAGGTAATTTCAAATTTATCTGATAATTACCAAGAGGTAAGAGTTGGCAGAGCAAACCCAGCTATCTTGAATAAAGTTCAAGTTGAATATTATGGTGTTCCAACTCCAATTAATCAAGTTGCAAGTATTTCTGTACCAGAGGCTAGGCTTATAGTTATTCAGCCATGGGATAGAAGTATAATTTCACAAATTGAAAAGGCTATTGAAATAGCTGATATTGGAATTCATCCAGTAAATGATGGTCAACTAATTCGTCTAGTTTTTCCAGAGCTTACTGAGGAAAGAAGAAAAGAAGTTGTAAAAGACATTAAGAAAATGGCAGAGGATGCAAAAGTTGCTGTTAGAAACATTAGAAGGGATGAAATGGATGAAGCAAAAGCTAAATTAAAAAATAGCGAAATTTCTGAAGATGAGGAAAGGGCTTTAGAAGATAAAATTCAAAAAGCAACTGATGCTAGTGTTGCTAAAATAGATGAAGTGTATAGCAAAAAAGAAACAGATATAATGTCAGTTTAAAAATAATGCTAGTTAAAAAATGATAAAAGTCAGTCTAGTAAAAAATCAATATAATATAATCTTTAGTTTAAAAGTTTATAGGTAAAACTCAAAACCTAAATAAAAATAAGGAAATTTAATAATGGAAAATACTGATATAAAGCATATTGCCATAATAATGGATGGCAACAGAAGATGGGCAAAAGAAAACAATTTGGAAAGAAGTGCAGGACATAAAAAAGGTGCAGAGGTTTTGGAAACTATTTCAAGATATTGCAATAAAATTGGATTAAAATACTTGACAGTTTATGCATTTTCTACAGAAAATTGGAAAAGAACCAAAGATGAAATAGGAGCAATTATTAAAATATTAGAGCTTTACCTAGAAAGATTCCTAAAAGATGCTGATTTAGATAACATAAAACTAAGAATATTAGGCGATTGGGATGGTATACCAAGTTCTCTTGCAAAAAAAATGAGAAGAATGGAAGAAAAAACAAAAGATAATACAGGTATGCAGTTAAATATTGCATTTAACTATGGTGGTAGAGATGAGATTGTTCATGCAACTAAAAAAATAGCAACTCAAGTCTTAAATGGTGAGTTATCAGTTGATGACATAAATGAAGAGGTATTTGCAAATAATTTATATACTTATGGTCAAGAGGACCCTGATTTAATGATAAGAACTAGCGGAGAGTATAGAA
>CANQXO010000055.1 GCA_947627825.1 uncultured Clostridia bacterium | reverse complement strand
GAGCTCATTGTACGATACGAGGAGGTACTTATTTTAATAAGTATTTTTATACATCTCATCGTATCAGCTATGGAAAAAAGAGAAATACCAGTTACGAAAGTTTTCGACCAGTTTTATATTTACGATAAAATACAAACATTGAGGTTATATTCATATTAAAAATTATCCTTAAGTAAATTAACTTGAACGCTGAAAAAAGATGAAAACAAAGAAAACAAGATTTAGAAGTAAGCGTGTTGAGATATGAAATGAAATAAATATGAGCTTGAACTGCTTTTTTACTATTTCCAAAAATGTGATAAAAAGCACTTGAAATGTTTCCAAAAATGTGATAATATAATACTGGAGGAAATAAAATTATGGATAGATTAAGAAGAAAGATTGACCAGTATTTAATAGAGTGGAAAAATAGCAACAATAAAATGCCGTTAATTATAAAAGGAGCAAGGCAAATAGGAAAAACCAATGCAATCGAAAATTTTGGAAAAAATAATTACAAAACATTTATTGAAATAAATTTTGCACTACAACCACAATTTAAAACAATTTTTGATGACGGATTTATAGTAGATAACATAATAAAAAATATAACATTAAAAATGCCAGAAATTGAAATAAGTGAAAACAATACTTTAATTTTCTTCGATGAAATGCAGGAATGTGTTAGCGTAGCAACTTCATTAAAGGCCTTTAATGAAGATAAAAGATATGATGTTATTTGTTCAGGTTCTCTAATGGGAATTAATTATAAAGAAATAGAATCCAATAGTGTGGGAAATAAAGAAGATTATATAATGTATTCAATGGATTTTGAAGAGTTTCTTTGGGCAAAAGGATATAAAGATGAACAAATTGAAGATCTATACAAATGTATGCTCGAGCTAAAGCCACTAAGTAATACTCAATATAGTGTTATGTTATCTAATTTTAAAGATTACATGATAGTTGGAGGGATGCCAGCAATAGTAAAGCAATTCATTATAAGTAAAAATTTTAGTGGAATACTAAAAATGCAACAGCAAATTTTAATAGATTATGAAGAAGATATAACAAAATATGCAGGAGGGTTAGACAAGACAAAAATATTAAATTGTTACAGAAAAATACCTGTATTTCTAGGAAATGAAAATAAAAAATTTCAAATATCTAAGATCTCGGATGGGGCAAGGAGTAGAGAGTATGTTGGAGTAATCGAGTGGCTTTCAAATGCTGGAATAGTAAATGTTAGTTATGCGTTACAACAAGCAAGTTTGCCATTAAAAGGAAATTATAATCCGGATAATTATAGATTGTATTTTTCTGATACAGGGTTATTGATAGGCTCATTAGACGATGAAATTCAACAAGATTTAAGAAATAATGAAAACATGAACACCTACAAGGGAGCTATATACGAAAATATTGTAGGAGATATGCTTGTAAAAGCAGGATATGATTTATATTTTTATAAGGATGATAATAAAAAATTAGAAATAGACTTTTTAGTAAGAGATGCAAAATCTTTGATTCCAATCGAAGTAAAAGCCAATGACAATCCAACTGCTTCATTAAATAATGTAATTAATAATGATAAATATACTGATATAAAATATGGAATAAAACTATGTAATAAGAACATTGGATTTAACGGAAAATTTTATACTTTTCCATATTTCTTGACATTCTTAGTTAGAAGATTTTTAAAAGAAAAATAAGTGTATAATCAACCTAATGAAAGATTTGCTATACAAAAAAATTTTCCTTAAGTAAAATACTTAAAGAAAAGAATTACAATAAAATTATAACAATAAAGTATTGAAATATCAAGCAATATTGTAAAAAAATAATCAAGCAGAATTTACAAAAAAATTAAAAAAATTGAATATAATAAAAAGACCGAAATGATAGTTGTATCAACTATCATTTCGGTCTTTTTAATTTTTCTTTAAGTATTTTAATTAAAGAAAAATATAAAAATCGTAAATGTGTTGAAATGAAAGACTTAAAAAACAATTTATTAAAACAAAAACTAAAATTATGTTGACTATAAAACGATAATAGTAAATAACTTCATAAATTTTATAAAATTATTATATATAAGTAAAAAATCAGGGAGGAACAAATGAAAAGTTTAAAAGAAAATGGCATAACGCTAGTGGCGTTAGTAGTAACGATAATAATACTTTTAATATTAGCAGGAGTAACGATAGGAATAGTGACAACAAATAATGGATTATTTAGTATGACAAGAAAAGCAACAGAGTCATATCAAATAGCAAGTGAAAGAGAGTATTTGGAGCAAAATGTATTGTCAGTACAATTAGATAAATATATGGGAAATGTTAGCTCAGAAAAATTAGGAGAGGCACTAAAAACAAGAAATTTAGAAAATTCAGCAAATTGGCATATAGTAAAAGTAAATGATAAAAGTTATGAAACGGGATGGAATTATATAGAGAAAGGAACAGAATTAGATGAGTATGGAAAGGCAGAAAATAGTTGGCTAGTAAATTATGAAACAGGAGAAATTATACAACTAGAAGAAAATAATTATACATCATTATCAGCAGGAGATATGTTAGCAGTAAAGGATAGTCTAATAATAAATGTAGATTCGTCAATAATATATAACGATATAGAACAAACTAAGGAGAGCATTGAAAAACAATTAGGAGAAGGAGTAGAATTAATAAACTTTAATTATAATGATAATAGTGGGCTATCAAGTACATCATTTAACTTTGATGGAGTTGATGACTATATAAAAGTACAATATAATAAGCAGGAACAAAAAAATCAATTAGCAGAACAAGGTTTTACATTTGAATTTTATGGAAAATGGTTAGGAGGAACTTCATATAATGAAAAAAAAGAAATCTTACCAAATTACGCTTATCGCGGATTATTTTGCTATTGGAATGGAAACGAAGCTAGCCAAGCTTCATTTAGATTTGGAAAACAAACGAATTATAATGCAATAAAATGGAGTTCAGGAGCTATTAGTAATGCTTTTTCAGATTATAGTGAAGATAAAACAGCTCCTTGGAATATATGGTATCCAATTGACAATATAGAAAATTTAAATAAAGATATTTATATAACTATAACTTTAGATACTTCTAATGAATATGAAAAGAGTAGTGGACAATATAAAAATTGGGGAAAAAGTAATATAACTGACACTAAGGAAGGAGAATTTTATAAACAAGCAGTTTATATCAATGGAAAAAAGTTATATGAAGGAGACTATAATAAGAAACAATGGGATGATTTTATAACAAATTCTTTACCAAAATTAAACTATTTCTGCATAGGACGATCGTCAATGTCTGGAGAAGGTTGGTGGCATTACTCAAAAATAAATGCTTATTGTTTAAGAATATATAGTAGAGCATTAACAACTGAAGAGGTACAGCAAAACTATGAAAAATCAGTTGAGTATCATTCTGAATTAACAAAATAAAAATTATTTATAAACCAAAATTCCAGAGTTTTAAGCTCTGGAATTTTTACAACAAAAGTTAGCAAAAAAATTAGCAAAAAAGTTAGCATTAAAATTAATAATAGAATTAGCAATAAATTAGTAATAATCGATTAATAAATTAGCAAAAAATTTAGCATTAAAGTTAGCATTAAAATTAGCATTAAATTTAAAAATTTTCATCGAAAAAAATACTTGCAAAAATCATCAAAATATAATATAATACATACTTGAATTTTATAAAAATTCTTTTGCGTATGGAGGTAGTAAAAAAACAGTGGTAATTGATGCAAGAATTTTAGATGAACTAAAGAATTCAGCCAATTCTGAAGATTTGGAAAAGTCAAAAAATTTATTAAGAAAACAAGCTATCACAATAACAAAGGTTACATACACAAATGGAGACAATTTTTCTATACACAGTGATGTAAGTGGAAAACATGGGGACTATGACACTTATTTATCAGTAAAAGATGGAGAGATTGATGATTTAAGATGCACATGTCCAGATTATGAATCTACATATGGAATTTGTAGACATATTTTAGCAACGGCTTTAGAATTCAATAATAATGGGGCATATGCTAAATTATTTGCAGGTGAAGAAAAAAATACTACAAATGTAAAAAAGAGAGTTAATAATGAAAAATATAGAATTTATAGACAAATGATAAGTTCTTTTTATGAAGAAGAACAAGAAGTAGATAAAACAGAAAAATATGTTGGTGAAAGAGTAAAATTAGAGCCAATTATAATATATAAACAAAATTCAAAAGAAATAAAGCTAGAATTTAAAGTAGGAAATAAGCAAATGTATAAAATAAAGAATTTGCCTGATTTCTACGACAAAATGCAAAGTAAAAGCAAATATAGATATGGATTAAAATTAGAATTTTTACATTGCAGAGAAGCTTTTGAAAAAGAAAGTTTGCCACTTTTAGATTATTTGATGAAATATGCAGAAATAATAAAATACACAAATGACAGTAGTGAAAAATTTTTTGTTAATGCATTAAATAATTCATATATAGTCCTTTCAAATACAGGTATAGATGAATTTTTTGAAACAATGAAAGGAAAAGAGGTTGAATGCGAAACAGAATATTCCACAACTAAAGTAAAATTTGTGGAAAATGAGCCTGAAATTAATTTCAAAATTGTAAATAAAAACGAAGAAGATTATGCAATAACAACAAATGAAGATATATTTAGTTTCTCTACAATTCAAGGAAAAAATTACATTTACCTTTTAAGAAATAATAGATTTTATAGATGTTCTTTTAACTTTGAAAAAACGGTATTAAAACTATTAAACATATTTAGAGTAAATTTCACGAAAGAAATAATATTTAGAAAAGAAGAATTTGCTGACTTCTATTCACTAATACTTCCACAAATAAAAAGTAATGTGAATTTAGAAGATATTAACCAAAATGAACTTGAAAAATATAAACCTAAAGAATTAAAGGTAAAAGTTTATTTGGATTCATTGGCAAGTGGCTTAATTACTGCTGATGTAAAATTTGAGTATGACGATTTTGAATTTAGTCCGTTTGATGAAGTGGATTCAAAAATTCCAAGAAATGCAATAGCGGAATCTAAAGCACTTGATAAATTTAAAAATTCTGGATTTATGTTAGATTCAAATAAAAAGCTAGTTTTGGCAAATGAAGATTACATATACAGTTTTTTAAGCGATGGTATTGGAGAATATTTATCAGAATTTGAAGTTTTAGCAACTGATGAATTTAGAAAAAGGCAAGTTAGAAGTCCAAAAATTAGTTCTATTGGTGTAAAAATTGAAAACAATTTACTAAGTGTGGACTTATCAGGTATTGACTTAAATCCTCAAGACATTGAAGAAATAATGAGAAAATATAAATTAAAGAAAAAATTTCATAAGCTTAAGAATGGGGATTTCATTGATTTATCTACAAATGATACTTTGGAAATGATAGAAAAAATTGCAGAAGGAACTAATTCTAGTTTCAAAGAATTAATAAGCGGAGACTTAAAACTACCAGTTTATAGAAGCTTATATTTAGACAGTATATTAAAAAAACATGGGGTAGTTGTAAAACAAAGTGAAAGTTACAAAAAACTTATTGATGATGTTTATACAAGACAATTATCAGATGAATTTAAGCTACCAGAAGGACTAAAAGCTGATTTAAGAGAATATCAACAAATTGGCTTTGAATGGCTAAACAATTTAGATGAATATAATTTAGGTGGAATTTTAGCGGATGATATGGGATTAGGAAAAACAGTACAAGTATTAGCTATTCTACTAAAATATGTGGAAGATACAAAAAGGTCTGAAAGAAAGCCAAGCTTAGTTGTATGCCCAAGTTCATTATCTCTTAACTGGAAAGAAGAAACTGTTAAATTTGCCCCAAGCCTAAAAACAAAAGTTATTTCTGGAAGTTTAGAAGAAAGAACAAAGGCAATAAAAGAAATACCAAAATATGATATGGCAATTACTTCGTATGACTTGTTAAAACGAGATATTGATATATACAAAGAATGTAATTATAATTTTAGATATATAATAGCTGATGAAGCGCAATATATCAAGAACAACAACACAAAAAATGCAAAAGCAATAAAAGAAATTAAAGCTGACACAAGATTTGCATTAACAGGAACACCTATTGAAAATTCGCTCTCAGAACTTTGGTCAATATTTGACTTTATAATGCCAGGATATTTATTTAGTTATAATAAATTTAAGGCATTATATGAAACACCTATTACCAAAGAGCAAGATTTGCTTGCAATGTCTAAATTAAAATCTATGATAGAACCTTTTATTCTAAGAAGAATTAAGGAAAAGGTATTGACGGAGTTACCAGAAAAAACAATAACTATTCTAAATAATGAAATGGATGATGAGCAAAGAGATATTTATGTTTCATACATGAAAATAGCTAGAAAAGAAGCTAGAGAAGAAATAGAAGAAAATGGATTACAAAATAGCCAGATAAAAATATTAGCACTACTTATGAGATTAAGACAAATATGTTGTCATCCAGGATTATTCATAGAAAATTATGAAGGCGAAAGTAGCAAGTTAAATCAATGTATGGAAATAGTAAAAAATGCAGTATCAAGTGGACACAAAATACTACTATTTTCAGGATATTCATCAATGTTTTGGTATTTAGAACAAAAACTAAAAGAAGAAGGAATAAGATATTTAAAACTTACAGGACAAACTAAAGTTGATGAAAGAATGAATTTGGTAAATGAATTCAACAATAACAAAAACGTAAAAGTTTTCTTAATATCACTAAAAGCAGGAGGAACTGGACTAAACTTGATAGGTGCGGATATGGTAATTCACTATGACCCATGGTGGAATTTGTCTGCTGAAAATCAAGCAACAGATAGAACATACAGAATAGGTCAAAAGAAAAATGTACAAGTTTATAAATTGATTACCAAAAACACTATTGAGGAAAAAATTTATAATCTACAAGAAAAGAAGGCAAAACTTGCTGATGACATGCTATCGACAAGAGAAACATTTATCAACAAACTATCAAAAGACGAAATCATGGATTTATTTGAATAAATAAAAATTTATTTAATAATTCTATTGAGAAAATATGAATAAATTTATTTAAATAAATATCATTGAATTATTATAATAAAAGTGATAGTATATGTGTATAAGGAGAAAAAGATGAATTTAAATCCAAAAGAAGCTTATAAGCCAATATATATAAAAGTAAAAGGTAACCGCATGATTATAAATGAAAGAAGTTACCCATATACCGTTTCTATCGGAGAAGCATTTAATCAAAAAGAATTTTCAAATATGATGGAAAAAGTAAAGCTATTTGATGAAAAGGATATTGAACGAATTAATACCATTTTACAATTAACTAAAAATAATAATGCTAATATTGATGCAAACATATTGTTACGGTATTGCTAATTATTACGCTGATAATGCAAAACAAATAACAGATGGCGAAGAAAAATCTCAAATGATTGAAATAGCAAAAAATAGAATTATAAGATATATTGAAAGTTCAGCGGCAAACATTGATTCTGATGAAAAAAAGTATAAAGTAAAATTACAATACGATACAAGTAAAATGTATGGATTAAATAGAACAGAATACAAAGATTTAAAAGCTGTAGCTAGTAAATCTCAAGGCTTCGCAAAAGTAAAGAAAGAAAGTATATTAAGTAAAATTCTTTCAATATTTAAAAGCAAGCCAAAAGCCTTGCCAAATGTAGAAGAACATATAAAGCAAAATCCATCTTATAGTACAAATAATAACTTTGAAAAGAATAATGAAACTGCAGAAAAATTTTTCAAAATCATGTATCCAGATTATGATACATTATCTCAAGAACAAAAAGAAATAGCAAACAAAGATAAAAATTTTATTAAAGATAACTTAATTGATATAAAAAAATATTATGACAGTTACAAGGAGCCAGGAGGATTATCAACAGAGCTTGGATTAGGTGATAGAGAAACACTTAAATATTCAATAAGATTAGTAGAGTCAGACATCTATTTTTATATACTTCATCCTGATTATGCCTCACTAAGCAAAGATGAACAAAGGAAATTAAATAGAGAAAAATATCTAATAGATGAAAGATTAAATGATATCAAGCATAATATCAACAACTATAATGCATTGGGTAGAAAAGATTTAAACACACAGGACATTATAAAAAGTACGATATACAGCCAAAGAAAGCCAAAACTACAACAATCAGTTGAAAAGCAAGAAGCTATTGAGGAACAACAAGTAGCTGAAAAACAAGAAGACATTGCTAAACACCAACAACCTACTGAAAAGCAGAAAATCGTTATTGAGCATCAGAAACCTGATGAGTATTATGAAATATATCAAGAAACAGAAAATGATAATGGTCCAGAGATTGATGATAGATAAACTATTTGTCAATGATTATAATGTAAAATTTGCTAAAAAATGATTGACATTTCACATAATAGATGATAAAATATTACTGTTACTTTATAGTGCAATTTTTGCACAATAAAATAACAGTATTTTATTGCAAAAAATAGGAGGTGAAATTTAAGTGCCAACAATTAATCAATTAGTTAGAAAAGGAAGAAAGACTCCAACAACCAAATCAAAGAGTCCAGCTCTACAACATGGATTTAACACTATGAAAAACAGACAAACTGATAGAAGGTCTCCACAAAAAAGAGGAGTTTGCACAGTTGTAAAAACAGTTACACCTAAGAAACCAAACTCAGCTCTAAGAAAAGTTGCAAGGGTAAGACTTTCAAATGGTTATGAAGTAACTTCTTATATTCCTGGTGAAGGACACAACTTACAAGAGCACAGCGTTGTTCTTATAAGAGGAGGTAGGGTAAAAGACCTTCCTGGTGTTAGATACCACATTATAAGAGGAACTCTTGATACAGCAGGTGTAAAAGACAGAATGCAAGCAAGGTCTAAGTATGGAGCAAAAAAACCTAAAAAGTAATCATTTTAATAAAAATGATACTAAGTTTGATATAGTGCAATATAATTGATAATTTAGTTTGTACTTAAATTTGAAATAGATTGCATTATGCGGAAAAGCAAATGAAAAGCTTTTCAGAGTACCTTGATGTAGAATTTACATCAAAATAAAAAAGGAGGGAAGAATAGTGCCAAGAAAAGGATTTATAGCAAAAAGAGATGTATTACCAGATCCAATATATAATAGCAAAGTTGTT
>CANQXO010000054.1 GCA_947627825.1 uncultured Clostridia bacterium | reverse complement strand
ATTTATTTCAATTTCTCCAGTAGGCATTTTAGGATTTTTATTTGACCTTTCATTTACCTTTCCAGTAACGCTAATTACTGTTTCTGGATTAACTTCTTTCATCGACTCTTGCATTTCTTTTGATATAACAAGTTGGGTAATTCCTTTTTCGTCACGAAGGTCTACAAATTGTATTTCTCCTAGATTTCTAATTCTTTGAACCCATCCAGCAAGAGTAACTTCTTCTCCTACATTTTTTATATTTAATTCTCCACAATTATGATTTCTATACATCAAGCCTGCTCCCTTTTTTTATTTTTTTTCGTTATTTATTTTATCACATATTTATTGATTTTTCAATATTTATTAATTTTTACTTAGAATATAATTAGCAAAATTTTCTGATACTTTTTCTGAGCCATTTTTTGATAAATGTCCATAATCATAAAAATCTTCTTCGAAATTAAAGTTAAGTTCATCAAACATATAATTATAATCTATGTAGTCTATCCCATTTTCCTTCGCTATTTCCTTTACTTTGTTAAAATGTTTTTGGTCATCTTCAGTAATTACACATGGACTTTTAACTAGTATTAAAGTAATATTATTTTCTTTTGCTAAATCGATTATTTTATTAAAGAATTCCAAATTTTTATTAGAAAGTTCTACTGTGTCGTTTATATTTAATACATAACTATTATCTATATAGATATCTTTTCCAACTGGAAGTCCTACATAGCCTTTATTATCTATACTTTTACCCCTAATAGCATTTATAATTTCTTCTATTCCTATTTCCATAAATCTAGAATGATATTTAATAATGTTTAAATAATATGAAGCTCTTGCTTCTTTATCCTTAACACTTTCATTTATTGCTTCTATTTTATTTTGAGACATCTTCATTTTGTCTAAAGCATCTCTAACAACGCCTTCTTCCATGTATTCATCATCTATTGTAAACATTCGAGTTTCCAAAATAAAATATTTAGGTTTTTGTGTTTTTAGAGTTTCAACCATAAAGTGATAAGATATATTTATTGGCTGTTGTTGTGTCGAAAAATTGTATGATTTCAAACCAGTTATTTCTTCTATTTTGTAAGGAGAAAATGTTGAATAGCAATGAGATGAGCCAAAGAAAACCATATCTAATGTATTTTCTTCAAGGTCATAAAAAGAATATACATCACTTCCTAGTCCATCGCCTTTTCTAATTAAAATTTTCATCAAAAGCGATAGAATGAGTGCAAATATTAATATAAATATTATAATTTTAAAAAGTCTTTTCGTTCTTAATTTCATTTTTTACTAAGGCAAACATGTAAAGTTCTTATTTTCTAGCCTTTTCTCCTTTCATTAGAATTGAAAATATATAAACTCTTGAGATGAATATCCTGGACCATATATACCAAATATAATTATGCTGAAAATAATAATATAATATATAGACCATCTAATAACTATATTTCTTTTGTTAAGCCAATTTTTTAAGTTTGTTTTTGTTGAAATTGCCTCTAGTAAAAATGTTATGAATAATGTAACTGAAAGAACAAACAAATTGCTCAAATCTAATCCTAGTAGTGTTTTATTTATAGGCATACCAAATTTAAATAAATTTGATATAACAAAAAATGCATCTTGAATTGTGTTTGCTCTAAAGAATATCCACGCGAAATTTACTAGTATAAAAGTAAAAATCATTTTTATAAGTTTGATAAATTTATTTTTAGATTCTTCCTTCTTAGTAATTTTTCTAAATATATTTTCTATTACTTGATATAATCCATGAATTAGTCCCCAAATAACAAAAGTCCAAGCTGCACCATGCCATAATCCACTGACCAAGAAAACAATCATTAAATTAAGTTGCGTCCTCCAAAAACCTTTTCTGCTTCCTCCTAAAGGAAAGTATAAATATTCTTTAAACCATGAAGAAAGTGAAATATGCCATCTTCTCCAGAATTCTTTTATTGAAGTTGAAAAGTATGGCTTGTTGAAGTTCGTTGTAAGTTGGTATCCTAAAACTTTTGCACTTCCTTTTGCAATTATTGAATAAGCATTAAAATCAAAGTATATCTGGAAGGCAAATAAAACTGTGGCAATAATCAAGTACAAACCTCCACCTTCTGTATAGCTTCCTAAATTATTATATACTTGATTTACACACAAAGCAGCTCTATCAGCTAGCACTAACTTATAGAAAAATCCTATTCCCATTAAGATTAATCCATTTTTAAAATTATCCCAATCAAATTTTCTTTCTACATTAAATTGCTTTAGCAAATCTTTAGATTTTTCAATAGGTCCTGCAACTAATTGAGGAAAAAATGACACAAATAAAGCATATCTTGCAAAATTTTTCTCGACCTTTACATCATTTCTGTAAACATCCATTGTATAACTTAATGCTTGGAAAGTGTAAAAACTTATTCCTACTGGTAATAATAAATTAAGTGTACTTGGTAAAGTAAACAAGTTTAACTTATTTAAAATGCTATTTATATTATCTACTAAGAAAGTATAGTATTTAAAAATTACTAATATTAAAAGGTTTATAGTTAATGAGAGTACAACCCATAGTTTTTTTGTTTTCTTATCTTTTGATTTGCTAATAAGTATACCACTTAAATATGTTACAATCGTTGAAAACAGCATTAGTAGAGCGTATTTAGGGTTCCAACACATATAAAAGAAATAACTGCCTAATAATAGCCAGTATATTTTTAGTTTTTTATTTAACAAAAAATAAACAAAACAAATTACTGTAAAAAATATTAAAAATTTAATTGATGTAAATGCCATTCTTTTATTTTCCTTATATAAAACTTTTTTTCCATTATATATTAAAATACGACATATTTCAACAATACAATTAGATTTTTATGAGTTGTTTAAGCCTTCTCCATTGATATCAATTAGCTGAAAGGCTTGAAATCGTTTACCAAGTTGACTTTGATAGCATTTTATAGTATAATTACTTTATCATTTTTTTATAAAGGAGTGTTTTATGTGCTGAAGTTTTGGCATATACAGCCTTGTTATATCCATCACGATGGATTGTTTCTTACTGGCGACTATGGAAGCTTAAAGGTTGTTAGTACAGGATTTTATGATGAAACAACCACTATCAAAGCCTATAATCGGTTAATGCACAATTTTAAAGAGTACAACTATGTCCATTCTAACATTTATTCACCTGAGCACGATGAATTAATAGTTTTTTGCAAAAAGTCATGCTCTCATGAAATTGTTCATGGTGTTAGAGAACTTGTCGATAATCCCTACTATTCTCACCAACTAAAAACACCTTGTTACATTGAACAAATTACCAAGGAAAGGAGTTCTTTACCTGATTATCTAATTCACCAACCTAACTGTTGGTGGTGTTTTGACACTGGATTTTACGGTGATTGGATTGCATTGCTTCGTTCGCTTCAGCCTGAATTCCAAAGAGCTATCAATCTTGAATACAATAACTATTGGTTGACTTTTCCTGAGGAAGACAGAGAGGCAGAGTATAAGTGGTCTTTATCTGAAGATTTGCCCTTGTTTGGAGCGTAACTTGCATCAAAATAGAGTATCCTTTTGGATACTCTATTTTGATTTGTAAATCAAATATTCTTGTTTAATTTTTGTCTAACGAATTCATATATCATTATTCCTGTTGCCACAGATGCATTCAAGCTTTCAGTTTTTCCTAGCATTGGAATCTTTACTTTTTTGTCTGCTATTTCTTGAACTTCTTTTGAAACTCCATTTGCCTCGTTTCCTATAACAACTATTTTTTTATTATAGTCAACATCATATATACTTTCTTTTGCATCTAAGGCTGTTACAATTGATTCAAATCCATCGCCCTTCAAACTCGTTATTGTATCTTTTAAGTCTTCTACTTCCACTACATTAACTCTATAAATAGCTCCCATTGTTGACCTTACAACCTTTGGGCTATAGCAATCAACTGTGTTTTTAGAAACTAAAATTTGTTTAATATTTGCGGAATCTGCAGTTCTTATAATTGTTCCCATATTTCCAGGGTCTTGCACTCCATCTAAAGCTAAAATGTAATCCGCTTTTTTATCAATTTCCTTCTTTTCTTGTTTTCTTATAATAGCCAAAACTCCTTGTGGTGTTTCTACATCAGTTAAAGTGTTAAATATATTTTCTGTTACAATTATAGTTTTATAATTAGATATATCAAAGTCTAGATTTACATTTTCTCTTAAAACGACAAGTTCAATTTCTTGATTTTCTGCAACCGCTTCCTCTAGCATTTTAACGCCTTCAACTATATATTTATTTGTTCTAAACTTTTTTTCTTTTAATTTTTTTATTTCTTTTATAGTTTCATTTTCTTTACTACTAATTACCATCATTATTCCTTTCTTCGATTCAAACAATTTTTAGTTTTCTTATCTTTTTATTATAGTATTATTTTAATGTTTAAACTCCTTCGGATTTTGCTAATATTATTATGGTTTCAAAGTTTTTAAAAATTCTTTTGCTTCACTAATTTCATTATCTTTAATTTTTAGTGTAATGTATGGCTTTCCTGATGCTGAGAAATTAATATTGTTTTTATATTTTTCTAGCAAAATATCTACATTTTCATTGTTAAAGCTATTAAATGAAAATACTATTCCCATTGGCCTTGACTGAATTTTTATTACATTTTTTTCTCTTGCTAAATTTTTAATTCTTGCTATTTCAATTAAACTATTTACTTCGTCTGGCATGTTTCCATATCTATCAATGATTTCATCAATAATGTTTTGTAAATCTTCTTCTGTTTTGCAACTTGCAATATCTTGATATATTTCAATTTTTTGACTCGCATCTTCAATATAGTTTTCAGGAATATAAGCTGATAATTTTAGGTCAATGGTTACATCAATATTTTCTTCGACCTTTTCTCCTTTTTCTTCCTTAATAACTTCATCTAACAACCTCGTATACATATCATATCCGACTTGTTCCATGTGTCCACTTTGGAATTCTCCAAATATACTTCCAGCTCCTCTTATTTGTAAATCCCTTGTTGCAATTTTAAATCCAGAACCGAACTCTGTAAATTCTTTAATCGCTTTTAATCTTTGATTTGCTTCTTCGCTTATCATTTTATCTTTTCTGTAAGTAATATAACTGTATGCTTGTCTGTCACTTCTTCCAACTCTACCTCTTATTTGATAAAGCTGTGCTAAGCCAAATCTATCAGCATTTTCAACAATTATGGTATTTGCATTAGGAATATCTATTCCTGACTCTAAAATAGTAGTACATACTAATACATTTATTTTTTTATCAATAAAGTCTTGCATTATTTCTTCTATTTCTTGTCCTGACATTTTTCCATGTGCATATCCCACCTTTGCTTCTGGAACTAGATTTTCTATTTCTAGGGCTTTTGTTGCAATGTCTCCAGTATTATTATGTATGTAAAATACTTGCCCATCTCTTTCTAATTCTTTTATAATTGCTTCTTTTATAACTTCTTTGTCATATTCGAGTACATAGGTTTGAATAGGTCTTCTGTTTTGAGGAGGCTCATAAATAACTGATGCATCTCTTATACCGACTATCGACATTTGAAGTGTTCTAGGAATTGGAGTTGCTGTCATTGTAAGTACATCTATGCTTTCTTTATATTTTTTTATTTTTTCTTTATCCTTTACTCCAAATCTGTGCTCTTCATCTATAATTAATAATCCTAGATTGCTGAATTCTACATCTTTACTAAGCATTCTATGTGTTCCAATAACTATATCTACTTTTCCTATGCCTAATTTTTGCACAACTTCTTTTTGTTGTTTTACAGTTCTAAATCTATTTAAAAGTTCTACAGTAATTGGGTATTTTTTCATTCTTTCTTTAAACTCTTGATATTGTTGATTTGCCAAAATTGTTGTTGGTGCTAAATATGCTACTTGTTTGCCATCCATAACAGCTTTAAATGCTGCTCTTATCGCTACTTCTGTTTTTCCATATCCAACATCTCCACACAAAAGTCTATCCATTGGTCTTTGGCTTTCCATGTCTTTTTTTACTTCTTCAATACATCTTAGTTGGTCTTGTGTTTCTTCGTATTGGAAACTATCTTCAAATTCTCTTTGCCATGGTGTATCTTTAGAAAAAGCATATCCTCTTGAATGTTCTCTTGTTGCATACAACTTTATTAAATCTTTTGCAATTGCTCTTAAATTTCCTTTTACTCTTGCTTTAGTTTCTTGCCATTCTTTTCCGCCTAGCTTGTTTAATCTAACACCATCTTGCGCACCTATATATTTCCTAACATTATCTAGATTTTCAGTTGGAACATATAGTGTATCTCCATCTCTATATGTTAATATAATATAATCTTTTGTGGTGCCTTCAGTTCTAATAGTTTTTACTCCACTAAATACTGCCACTCCATGATTTCTATGAACGACTAAATCTCCAACTTTCAAATCAGCAAAAACTATTTTTTCACCTCTTTTGAAGGCATCTGTTGTTCTTTTTTGTCTTCTTTTTTGAGTGTTAAAAAATTCGTCGCTACTTATTACTTGAAGATTGGTTTCCTTGTTTTCAAATCCACTTGAAAGTGCTCCTGTACTTATAACAATTTCTTCAGGTTTCAATATTATATTGTCTAAATCATCTACTTCTACTATGCTTGATAATTCTAATTCTGACTTAAGCATGTTAGCAATTTTACTTCTATTTTCTTTACTGCCTGCTAAAATAATTATTTTCTTTTTATTTCTTACAGCATTTTGAATTTCTGTTTGAAAACTTTTTACTTCACCTTTAAAAAGGTTCATTTCTCTAAATTCAAAATGATTATTTTTTAAATCCGCTTCTGTTAAATTGATTACTTTCTGTTCCAATTAAAATATATAATATTTTCTAGAGCCTCTGGTACAGTTCTTTTCCTACTCGTCAACTCTTTAATTAAATTCTTGTTGTCTTCCTTAATTCCATTTATTCTTTGCTCTATTTTATCAGGCTCGTCAACAAATATTTTAAAATCTTTTGCGTAGTCTAAAATTGATTCTTGATTTTCATAAAATTCATTAAAATACTTGTCAATTTTGTTTTCAAAGTTACCTTGCCTTATTTCTCCTATATCAGAAATTACATCTCCTACTAGTCCCTTGTTTTTTTCAATTTTTTTGCAAACTTCTTCTAAACTAATTTCTAAAATATGCTCTTTGGCAGGAAGGATTTCCACACTTTTTACCATTTCTGTGGACCTTTGTGATGATATTTTAAATTTCCTAATTGAATCAACTTCATCACCCCAAAATTCAACTCTAATACCATCAGTATCGCTTAAGGCTATATCTAAAATATTTCCTCTTATGCTGAATTCTGTTCTATTTTCAATTAAAGGCTTTCTTTCATATCCAAGATAAACTAGTTTTTCTTTTAAACCTTCTAGCGAAATAGTATTTCCTGTTTCTATTTTTAAAATATTTTCAAATAGTTTATTTTTGCTAACTATTTTTTGCATAACAGCTTCAATTGTTGTAACAACTATTACGCCTTTTTGATTACACATTTTATTTATTGCATCAATTCTTTTATAAGAAATATCATTACTTTCTACATCATAATCATAAATTGAAATTTCTTTTTTAGGGAAATAGATTATTTTATCTGAAAAATAAGATAAATCTTTTATAAGCCTTTGAGCTTGGATTTCATTATATGTAACTAGCATTATATTCTTTTTTTCTTCATTTGAAATTAAGGAAATAAGTGCACTTTTAGACACGCTAACTAAACCCGATAGAGTTATCGGGTAGGTGTCATTTTTTATAAAATTTTGATACGAGTTTGTTTGCAACAAATCTCTTAAAATGTAGTTCATATTATATCCTTCGCTTTTTTCTTTCAATGCAAACTATAATTAAACTGCCTTGTTTTTATATTCTTCTAAAGCTTTTGAAATTTGGTCTGGGCAAGATGTAGGCTTAAAACCGCATTTTATTCCTCTTAGTTTTTCTATAACTTCGTCTATTGGACGGCCTATAGCAAGCTTTGCAATTCCTTGCAAATTACCGTGACATCCACCTATTACCTTTAAGTCAGTAATTATTCCATTTTCGATGTTGAAAATCATTTCTTGAGAACAAACTCCTGTTGGATGATATATATATTCCATATTTTATTCTCCTTCATTTTAATTATAACTTACATATTAATTGCATCTTATATGTTAATTATATTTTATATACTAATTGTCGCTTATATAAAATGCATACAAATTAATTATACAACAATTTGAAGCAAAAATCAATTATTGCATAAAAAATAAAGTACGAGCATATTTATAAACTATGAAAATTTTGGTTTTGTTGAAAAAAAATATTATTTCAGTATTGTCAGTTTTATTTGTAATTTGTTTAGTTATTTTTTCTAAATCAAATTTAACTGCAACTCTTGACGGAATAAAGTTATGGGCAAACAGTGTGCTTCCTTCCCTTTTCCCATTTTTTGTAGCGGTAGAATTATTGGGCAATACTAATGTAGTTTACTATTTAAGTAAATTTTTAGATAAATTTATGAGACCTATATTTAATGTTCCTGGTGTCGGTGCTTTTCCATTTATTATGGGGTTAATTAGTGGCTATCCTGTAGGGGCTAAAATTGTATCTAACTTATATTTAAACGGCTCTTGTACCAAAGATGAGGCTGAAAGACTTTTATGTTTTACAAATAATTCTGGTCCTCTCTTTATTATGGGAACGGTTGGGATAAGTTTTTATGCTAATTCTACCATTGGCTTAATATTATTATTTACACATATTTTAGCTTCTATTACAGTTGGAATTATTTTAGGAATTATTTCTAGAAAAAGAGCAAATAATATATCTGTAAACAGTAATTCTTTATCTAAAAAGAAAGACCTTCAAGTTAGTGAACTTGGCGAAGTTCTTGGTAATAGTATTTTTAATAGTATAAAAACTGTATTAATTATTGGTGGATTTGTAACAATTTTTTCTGTTATTATTTCAATTTTGGAAAGAACTAAAATTTTAATAATTTTTTCTAGTGTATTATCTAAAATATTTGGCTTTGATCAAGATTTAATTTTAGGTTTATTTACTGGATTAATTGAATTTACCAATGGTTTAAGTATTATTTCAAAAATACATTTGAAGGCAATTTCTATTAACATCGCTCTTTCTAGCTTTTTGCTTGGATTTGGTGGAATTTCTATTACTCTACAAGTGTTAAGTATAATTTCTAAAAGTAAACTTTCTATTAGAAAATATGTTGGTGGAAAACTGATACATGGAATCATTGCTACTATATATACTGTTTTGATATTAATGCTGCCTATTTTTAATTTTAATTTGTAATGCTAATATTAATGTTAAAAAATACATCAATAAAGCATTGAAAGATGTAATGAAAAATGTTAAAAATAGGTTAATTGTAAAAGTAAATTCCAGTCAGTAATCCAAAAGTAACTGCCGGTTATCGAGGTTTTTACTAAAATATGT
>CANQXO010000053.1 GCA_947627825.1 uncultured Clostridia bacterium | reverse complement strand
CGAAGAAATGATAAAAGAGGAAGAAGGACACAAAATGCACCTACAGGAGGTATTTGAACGAGAGTTTGCAAAAACAATGAGAGAAGGCAGAGCCCAAGGTTTAGCAGAAGGTAGAATGGAAGGTAGAATAGAAGGTAGAGAAGAAGGAAAAATTGAAGGTATTAGTTTAGGTGAAGCCAGAGGAGAAACAAAAGGTATAAAAATTGGCGAAGCGCGAGGTGAAGCTAAAGGCAAAAAACGAGTATGTACAATTGCCCAAAAGCTACTAAAGAAAGGAATGTTAAAGGAAGAAGTAATAGAAATAACAGGATTAACAGAAAAAGAAATAGACAAAGAAGAAAAACAAATTGCAACAGCTTAAAGTAATAGTAAATTGACATTCATACCGATTGCAAAGCTGAATGATTGTTAATCTAACTGAAAATACTTATATATTAAAGAAAAAGAAAGAAAAACATTGATTTTTTCTTTCTTTATTTGTATAATAAACTTGAAATAATCAAAAATAAAAGCATACTTTCTCGTAATATTACTTGTATTAAAAACTAAGAAAGGTACAAATTAAAAAATGGAAAACAAGTTACACGATTTAAAGGAACTATATTTAATAGTAGAACGAATGAATAAATTGGCACACAAACGAGATGCAATTGATTCAAGCATAAGAGACAGAGCGTTTACAGATGATGAGTATGTGACAGAAGCAAAGTTACAAGAAGAGATAGATTCTCAAAGGAAAATGTATATTCAAAAAAGAAAAGAATTTGCTTCAAGGTTTTTTAGTGTTGCAGAAGTAGAAGAAATGATAACACAGCTAGAAAGAAAAAAACAAACTGATATGGAAACAAAAGGTTTCTACGATTTGAAAAAATATAGTGAAATTGCAGGAATTTTACATGAAACAAAAATGGTCGTAAAAGAAAATCTAACCCAGAATAAAGAGCAAATGAGTTTTGAAAATATAGAAAATGATTTTGAAGAACCAGAGATAAGGTAAATTTTCATATTTAGTGAAAACAGAAAGGATAAGTTTTATGAGTGAAATTACAGAAGAAGAACAAGAAAAAATTAAACAAATGATAGATGACCTTGTTAAAAGAGCAAGGGTGGCCTCTGAAAAGTTTATGAAACTAGACCAAGAGCAAGTAGATAATATTGTCAAAGCTATGTCAATGGCAGGAGAAGAAAATCACATGTTGCTTGCGAAAATGGCAGTTGAGGAAACTGGCAGAGGAATTTATGAGGACAAAATAACTAAAAATATGTTTGCAACAGAGTATATTTATCATAGCATTAAAGATGATAAAACTGTTGGAGTTATTAATGACAACGAAGAAGAAGGATATGAAGAAATAGCAGAGCCAGTTGGCGTAATTGCAGGTGTTACCCCTGTTACTAATCCAACTTCTACAGTAATGTTTAAATCGTTAATTTCAGCTAAAACAAGAAATGTAATTATTTTTGGATTTCATCCAAATGCTCAAAAATGTAGTACAGAAGCAGCAAAACTATTAAGAGATGCAGCAATAAAAGCTGGTGCTCCAGAAGATTGCATTTTGTGGATAGAAGAACCTTCAATAACTGCTACGACAATGCTTATGAAACATGAAGGGGTAGATTTGATACTAGCAACAGGTGGTACAAGTATGGTTAAATCAGCTTATTCTTGTGGAAAGCCAGCATTAGGGGTTGGACCAGGAAATGTACCTTGTTATATAAATAAAACTTGTAAACTAAAAACTACAGTTAATGATTTGGTTATGTCTAAATCTTTTGATAATGGAATGATTTGTGCATCAGAGCAATCAGTAATTGTAGATGAAGATATACATGAAGAATTTGAAAAACTAATGAAGGCAAGTGGATGTTATTTTCTAAATGAGGAAGAAACTAAAAAGCTAAGAGATGAAATGTTTAATGAAGAAAAATTAAATAGTTTTGTAGTTGGAAAAAGTCCTTATGATATAGCAAAACAGGCTGGAATTGAAGTCGCAAAAGATACCAAGGTTTTAGTGCTTAAAGAAAATGGTGTAGGAATTGAATTTCCTTTTTCTCAGGAAAAATTAAGTCCAGTTCTTGCATATTACATTGTAAAAAATGCTGACGAGGGCATTGAACTTGCAGAAAAATTGATAGAATTTGGAGGAATGGGACATTCTGCTGTTATACATGCTGAAGATGAAAAAATTATTGAAAAATTTTCAGAGGTTGTAAAAGTTGGTAGGATAATAGTAAATTCTCCATCAACGCATGGTGCAATTGGTGATATATATAATACAAACTTACCGTCGCTTACTCTAGGATGTGGAACTTTTGGTGGTAATTCTACAACATCAAATGTTTCAACAGTAAATTTAATTAATATTAAAAGAGTAGCGAAAAGGAGAGTAAATATGCAGTGGTTTAAAGTTCCAAATAAAATATATTTTGAATCAGGCTCATTAGAGTACCTAGAAAAAATGCCTAATATAACAAAAGCTTTTATTGTTACTGACCCGGGAATGGTTGAATTAGGTAATGTTGACAAAGTATTATATTATCTAAGAAAAAGAGAAAAATATGTTCATTCACAGATTTTTAGTGAAGTTGAATCTGACCCATCGTTTGAAACTATAAAAAAAGGTGTTGAAATAATTAATGAATTTAAACCTGATGTAATAATTGCAATAGGTGGAGGAAGCGCGATAGATGCTGCAAAAGGAATGTGGCTATTTTATGAGCATCCAGATGCAGACTTAGAAGGAATGAAGCTTAAGTTTATGGACATTAGAAAAAGAACTTACAAATTCCCTAAACTAGGTGAAAAAGCACAATTAGTTGCAATTCCTACAACATCTGGTACAGGCTCAGAAGTTACATCATTTGCAGTAATAACTGATAAACAAAATGAAAAAAAATATCCATTAGCAGATTATGAATTGACTCCTGATGTTGCTATAATTGACCCGGATTTAGTAATGAGTTTGCCAAAATCAATTACAGCAGATACAGGAATGGATGTTTTAACACACGCAATCGAAGCGTATGTATCAAATATGGCTTCAGACTATACTGATGGTTTAGCAGAAAAAGCTGTAGAATTGGTATTCAAAAACTTAAGAGATGCTTATAATGATGGAAGTAACAAACATGCAAGAGAAAAGATGCATAATGCCAGTACCATTGCAGGAATGGCTTTCACAAATGCATTTTTAGGTGTATGCCATTCAATGGCTCACAAAATAGGTGGAGAGTTCCATCTTCCACATGGAAGAATTAATGCAATCTTATTGCCTTTCGTTATAAAATATAATGGAGTTGATAATCCAAGCAAATTTGTGTCATTCCCTAAATATGAATATTACATTGCAAAACACAAATATGCTGACCTTTCAAGAAGAATGAACTTCCCAGCATATACAGATGATGAAGGACTAGATTCACTTATCAAGGAAGTAGTCAAATTAAGAGAAGATATTGGAATTCCTAGTACATTCAAGGATGCTGGAATAGGAGAACAAGAATTTTTAAGTAAAGTTGATATGATAGCAGATAGAGCATTTGAAGACCAATGCACAACATCTAATCCAAGAGTGCCTTTAGTGCCAGAAATAAAACAAATGCTTATAGACAGCTACTATGGAAATTTGTAATTAGAATTAGAAGGGAAAAGTATGAAAAAAATATTATTGCACTGTGCTATGGAAAAAGAAGGTATACAAATAGCAAAAAAACTTGGTCTCACTAAGATTAGTGAAAAAATTTATTCATCTGATAATATTACTATGCTTATATCTGGAATTGGAAAACAAAAAACAGCAATAGAAGTTACAAAATACCTTGAAAACAACCCAAAGCCTGATTTAATAATTAATATTGGCTATGCAGGTTCAAGTAATGAAAAGGTTGGAAGCTGGGTAAGCATAGATAAATCTTATAATTTAGAATGGGAAATCCCGGGTGAAGAAAAATATAGCATGGATGTTGGAAATCAAAGTTTAGTTACAGTAGACAGTTTGAAAAAATTACCTTGCTATTCAGCAGAAGGATTTGTAACGAAAACAGATATAAAAGAAAATGTAATTTTCGATATGGAGTTGCACTCTCTTGCAATAATATGTGATATATATAATATAAAATTAGCATCATTAAAAAAAGTAAGTGATAATCTAAGTATAAAAGATTATTATGAAAATATTGTATTAGAGCTTGAAAGTAGCACAGATTACATCAAACAGATTAAAGATGCAATAGAAAACTAAGAAGACAAAATAAAATTGAAAAAAATGAATAATCAAAATAGAATATAGACTAAAAAGAATAGCAAAAAACAAGGGGAGAATAAATGCACTTAAAAAGTTTAGAATTACAAGGGTTTAAATCATTTGCAGATAAAACGAATTTAGAATTTAAACCAGGTATAACAACAGTAATTGGACCAAATGGCTCTGGAAAAAGTAATATCTCCGATGCCATAAGATGGGTATTGGGAGAGCAAAGTATGAAATCTTTAAGAGGAGCAAAATCTGAAGATGTTATTTTTGCTGGAACTCAAAATAGAAAATCTCTTGGATTTGCCGAAGTTACTATGATTATAGACAACGAAGATGGTAGCCTTCCAATCGAATATTCTGAAGTAACAATTACAAGAAGGTTATATAGAACTGGTGAGTCAGGATATTATATTAATAAAACAGCTTGTAGATTAAAGGATATTTTAGAATTATTTATGGACACCGGAATAGGTAAAGACGGCTATTCTATAATAGGACAAGGAAAAATAGATGAAATATTAAGCAATAAGCCAGAAGATAGAAGACGCATTTTTGAAGAAGCGGCAGGAATTGTAAAATACAGAACTAGAAGGGAAGAATCAGAAAAAAAATTAGAGCAAACTAAAATTAATTTGATTAGAATAAATGACATTTTGTCAGAAATTGAAAATAATATAGAGCCTTTGAAATTGCAAGCTGACAAAGCAAAACAATTCTTAGATTTAAGAGAAGAATTAAAAAACATAGAAATTGGACTATTTTTATACAAAATCGATACATATAAAGAAAAACTTGAAAAACTTAAAAATGACAAAGAGATTTTCGAAAATCAACAACTAGAAGAAAATGAAAAATTAAGCAATATGCAAAACTTAAAGGAAAGCTTAAAACAAGAAATAGATAATATAACAGAAGAAATAGAAAGAATGCAAAACTTAGGTTTTGAAAGTAAAACAAAAATTGAGCAAATAACTTCAAATATAAATTTAAGTAAAGAAAGAATTTTAAATAACGAACAGAATAAATCAAGAATAGAAAGCGAAATTACTCAAGCAAAGCAAAATATTCAAGATTTGGAAGAAGAAAAGAAGGCCAAGGAAAATAAAAAAGAAAGCTTAGTAGAAAATAAAGAAAAATTTGAAAAAGAACTACAAGAAAAACAAGCTGAACTAAATGAACTTACAAAAAAATTAAGTGGAAAAGAATTAGAAATCGAAGAAAAGAAAAAATCAGTAGAAGCTTTAACTGAAAGCAAATATGAGTGCCAAAATCAAATTGTTGCAGAAGACACTAACTATGAAAACTACATAGAAAGAAAGAAAAAAGAGGAAAAAGATTTAAGACAAACTATATCTGACTTAGATAAAAAAAGAGACGAAAAGAACGAAATTGTAAAAAAATTTGATAGTGCACAAATTGAAAAAAATAAAAAACAAGAAGAACTAGAAAAGGTAAAAAAGCAAAAAGAAGAATTAGAAAACAAGGTAAAAGATTATGAAATAATAATAGCAAATCTTACAGACGAAAGAAGAATGAAGCAAACTAGATGCAACTTCTTAATTGAAACTGAAAGAGAAAAAGAAGGCTATGCTAAAAGCGTTAAAGATTTGCTTATTGCTTGCGAAAAAGACTTGAACTTAAAAAGAGGAATTAATGGAGTATTAGCTAACATCATTTCAACAGATTCTAAATACAGCTTAGCTATTGAAATGGCTTTAGGTGCAAGTATTCAAAATATAGTAACAGACACAGAACAAGATGCTAAAAAGATGATAGAATATCTTAGAAAAAATAATCTTGGTAGAGCAACATTTTTACCAATTTCGGCTGTAAAGGGAAAGAAAATTGAAAAAATACTTAACAAAAATGCTGGAGTAATTGGAATTGCATCTGAGTTAGTTAGGTCAGATAGAAAATATGCGGGAATTATTGAAAATCTACTTGGAAGAACAGTAATTACGCAAGATATGGAATCAGCTATCAATTTAGCTAAAGATAATAAATATTCTTTTAAAATTGTTACACTTGATGGAGATGTTATAAATCCATCTGGAGCAATGAGTGGAGGTTCAAACAATAAAAAAACAGTAAACATTTTAGGAAGAACTACTGAAATTAAAAAGTTAGAAAATGACATTAAAAATATAGACGAAAAGATTGCAAAAAAATCTGCTGAAAAAGAAAACTTTTTAAAGACAAATGAAGGAATAATAAGCATAATAGAAGAAAGCACAAATGCAATGCAACAAGCAGAAATAGTTTTTGCTAGAGAAAAAGAAAGATTAAATGGTATTGAAACAGAAATAAATAGATTAGAGCAAGGCAAAGAAAAAATACAAGAAACAATAAAAAGACTTGAAGATGAAATGCAAAATGCTAGTAACAAAAAAGTAGAACTAAACAACAAAATTAGTGAAATTACTGCTAAAGTGCAAGAATTAACTGATGAAATTCAAGAATATTCTAGACTAAATAAAGATGAACAAAAATACATAGACGATTTAAATTTAGATATTACAAATCTAAAAATATCTGTTTCTTCATTTGATGAAAGTAGTTTATCTATTGAAGAAATGGTAGAAAGAATAAATCAAGATATAGAAAGTTCGAATAAAAGTATTGAAAATAAAAAACTACAAATTGAAGAAGGAATAAAACAAACAGAAGAATTAAATAAAACAATACAAGAACTTGAAGAATCTATTGTAAAAATCAAGCAAGAAGTAGAAAACAGTAGCAGTAAGTCAGAAGAATTAAGAAAAGCTAGAATAGAAAAAAATGAAAAACTTGCTCAAAAGGAAAATGAGATAACAAGTGAGTTTGAAACTATTAATAACATTAAAGAACAGTTAGTAAAAGCAGATATAAAAATAACTGCAGGTGAGCAAGAAATAACAGACATTATAAATAAACTTTGGAATGATTATGAAGTAACACCTAATAATGCACAGGATTACAAAAAGCCAGAAAGTGTGCCAGCAACTCAAAAAAGAGTTAATGAACTACATAAGCAAATAAAAGATTTAGGAGATGTTAATGTATCTTCAATAGAAGAATATAAAAAGACAAAAGAAAGATATGAAACAATGGGAGAGCAAAGACTAGACCTAGAAAACACTATGGCAAAACTAAGAAATATCATATCAGATATGACAAATACAATGAAAAAACAATTTAGTGAAAAGTTTAAAATAATAAACAAAAACTTTAATGAGGTATTTGTAGAATTATTTGGTGGAGGAAAAGCAGAACTTGTTTTGGAAGATGAAGAAAATATACTAGAATGTGGTATAGACATTAAAGCCCAACCAACTGGAAAGAATTTAAAGCAAATGAGCCTACTTTCAGGAGGAGAAAGAACGCTAACTGCAATAGCAATTCTATTTGCAATATTAAAAATTAATCCGGCTCCATTCTGCATATTAGATGAAATTGAAGCAGCACTTGATGATGTAAATGTTTATAGATTTGCAGATTTCTTGAAAAAGTTTAGTAAAAAAACACAGTTTTTAGTTATTACTCATAGAAAAGGTACAATGGAGGCAGCAAATACAGTATATGGTATTACAATGGAGGAAAATGGTATAAGTAAATTGTTGTCTATTGACCTAAAATCAGCCAAATAAACCAGCCAGTATAACAAGAATGTAAACTACATATTATAAAATCGATATAATAAAGATTAATGCTTTAAGCAAAATTAAAGTAACAACAAATAAAAACTTGACATACTATATATCAGTTATAATTCATTCCTCAGCATTATAACTTTGATGATTTATAGAGTAAATCATTGAAGCAAGGATTCTGAGCGAAGCGTAAGATTGTTCCTCAGCATGGCAGCTTCGAGGATTTGCAAAGCAAATCATTGAAGTGCCGATTCTGAGCGAAGCGAAGAAAGGAAGATATAGTATGCTAAGTTATATAATAGAGGGAAACAATAAGATAGAAGGCGAAATAACTGCATCAGGTTCAAAAAATGCCGCATTACCAATTATAGCTACTGCAATACTTAATCCGGAACCGGTTACTTTTTATAACATACCGGACATAGAAGATACAAGAACTACTTTACAAATACTTAAGCTTTTAGGTTGCAAAGTAAAAGTAACTAGTGGTAAAATAAGCATATCGAGTAAAGAAATGCACAGCAAAACCATTCCTAAAGAACTAATGCATAAACTAAGGTCAACCGTTGTTCTAGCAGGAGCCATATTAGGAAGATTTAAAGAAGCAACATTTTCTTACCCAGGAGGGTGTAATATTGGCAAAAGACCAATAGATTTACATCTTAAAGCATTTAAGGATTTGGGAGTTAAAATAGAAGAAAAAGAAGACTACATACACTGTAAATCAAAAAAAGAAATGATTGGAGCAAAAATAAAACTTAATTTTCCAAGTGTTGGAGCAACTGAAAATATTATACTAGCATCAGTTTACTGCAAAGGAGTAACTCACATAGTAAATGCTGCAAAAGAGCCCGAAATACAGGATTTAGCAAAATGCCTTAATCGAATGGGAGCTAAAATATATGGAGCAGGAACTAACAGAATTACAATATGCGGTGTAAAAAAATTGCATGCAACAGATTATAGAATAATGACTGATAGAATAGAAATTGGAACGCTTTTATGCGCTAGTGCAATAACAAATGGAACAATAAAAATAAATGATGTAAATCCAGAGCATTTATTAAATGTATTGTTTAAATTAAAAGAAATGGGATGCAATATTATCATTAATAAAAATTCAATTACTCTTAAATCACCAAAAGAGCTTAAAAGCATAAACATAGAAACTGCACCATATCCGGGTTTCCCAACAGATATGCAACCTATAATTGTAGCAGTTTTAACAAAAGCTAACCGGAGTATCAACAATAAAAGAAAACATATTTGAAAATAGATTTAAATATGCTTTAGACCTAAAGAAGATGGGAGCAAATATCAATTTAAAAGAAGACGAAAATGTAATTGAAGTTACAGGAAAAAGTAATCTAAACGGCGAAATAGTTAGTAGTGCAGATTTAAGAGGAGGAGCAGCTTTAGTATTAGCAGGACTTTGTGCAAAAGGAACAACAAGGGTAGAAAATGCAGAATATATATTAAGAGGATATGAAAACTTAGAAGAAAAACTTAACAAGTTAGGAGCACATATAAAATTAGAAAAAGGTGGTATAGATGCAAAAGAAAGTTGTAAGTGCTAAAAATAAAAAGGCACCTAAAAAAGGTGCCTCAAATGTAAAAAATAAGCAAA
>CANQXO010000052.1 GCA_947627825.1 uncultured Clostridia bacterium | reverse complement strand
AACTACAGCAAGGGGTAAAAAAGGAAAGAAAAAAGGAAGAAAAGACAGCGAAAATAAGCAAAAAATATTTGAATTAAAAGAGATAACAATTCCAGCCAATATTTCAGTAAAAGATTTAGCAACAGAATTGAAGAAAACATCTGCAGAAGTTATTAAAAAATTATTTGATTTAGGAATAATGGCAAATATTAACCAAGACTTAGACTTTGATACTGCCTATTTAGTAGCAGATGGATTTGGAATTACTGCAAACAAAAAAGAAGAAATTAAAGATGAAGACATTTTATTTGATGATTCAGAGGATAAGGAAGAAGACTTAGAGCCTCGTCCACCAGTTGTTGTAGTTATGGGACATGTTGACCATGGTAAAACTTCATTATTAGACGCAATTAGAAAAACAAATGTTATTAGTGGAGAAGCAGGTGGAATTACACAACATATTGGTGCATATAAAGTAATCGTAAATAACAGAGAAATTACATTCTTAGATACACCAGGACACGAAGCATTTACAAGTATGCGTGCTAGAGGTGCACAAATTACTGATGTTGCTATATTAGTTGTTGCAGCAGATGATGGTGTTATGCCTCAAACAATTGAAGCAATTAATCATGCAAAAGCAGCCAACACACCAATAATAGTAGCAGTAAATAAAATAGATTTACCTTCTGCAAATGTTGATAAAGTAAAACAAGAATTAATGAAATATGAATTAGTGCCAGAAGAATGGGGTGGAGATACTGTATTTGTACCAATCTCTGCAAAAAATAATATAAACATTGATAACTTATTAGAAATGGTATTATTAGTTGCAGATATGCAAAACTTAAAAGCCAACCCTAATAGACAATCTAAAGGAACAGTTATAGAAGCAAGACTAGATAAATCACAAGGTGCAATTGCAAGTGTATTAGTACAAAGAGGTACTCTAAATGTAGGTGACACAATTATTTTAGGAACAGCAATTGGAAAAATTAGAACTATGAAAAACGACAAAGGAAAACTTGTAAAATCAGCTGGACCTTCAACACCTGTTGAAATTACTGGATTACATGAAGTTCCAGAAGCAGGAGATATTTTCTACGAAGTTAAGAATGAAAAAGTTGCAAAACACTTAATAGAACAAAGAAGATTAGCAAATCGTGAAAAAGCGATAGCTAATGACAATGCTGTAACACTTGACAATTTATTTGACAAAATGGAAAGTGAAGACTTGAAACAATTAAGTATCATAGTAAAAACTGATGTTCAAGGAACAGCAGAAGCTATGAAGAATTCATTAGAAAAACTTTCTAACGACGAGGTAAAAGTAAAAGTTATACACTCAAGTGCAGGAGGAGTTACTGAATCAGATGTACAACTTGCAAAAGCTGCAAATGCCATAATCATTGCATTTAATGTTAGAACAGTTGGAGCAGCAAAAACTTTAGCAGAAAAAGACGGAGTAGAAATTAAACAATATTCTGTAATTTATCAAGCAATTGATGATGTTCAAGATGCAATGAAGGGAATGCTTGCACCAGTTTATAAAGAAGTAAATATCGGTAACGCAGAAGTAAGACAAATCTTTAAAATTACAAATGTTGGAACAGTTGCAGGATGTTTCGTTACAGATGGTAAATTAGAAAGAAATGCTGGAGTAAGAGTAATTCGTGAAGGAATTGTAATTCATGAAGGAAAATTAGTTTCATTAAAAAGGTTTAAAGATGATGCTAAGGAAGTATCAAAAGGTTTTGAATGTGGACTACAAATTGAAGACTATAATGACCTAAAAGAGGGAGATACAATAGAGGCATATATTCAAGAAGAAATAAAAAGGTAAGAAAGGACTCATATATGGGCAAAAATACTAATAGATTAGCTAGAATTAACGAAGAACTTAAAAAAGTTATTAGTGAAGTTGTAAATTATGAACTTAAAAATCCAGATGCAACTGGGATGATAAGTGTAACTAAAGTAAAAGTTACACCTGACTTAAGGTATGCCAAAGTCTATGTAACCGTACTAAATTCTAAAAATTTAAATAAAACAATGCAAGGATTAAAAGATTCTGCAGGTTTTATTAGAAGTAGAGTAGCAAAAACAGTCAATTTAAGAATTACACCAGAAATTGTATTTGAATATGACGAATCAATTGAATATGGTGAAAAAATTGATGCTATTTTAAGAAATTTAGAAAAAGATAAAAAGTAATAAGGAGACAATATGTCAAGTTTAGATGAAATTTTAAAAGAAATTAAAGAAGCTAAAGATATCATAATGTTGACTCATGAAAATCCAGATGGAGATGCAATGGGTTCATGTTTAGCACTATATCCAGCCTTAAAATCAATGAATAAAGAGGTGGAGTTAGTTATTCCAAAACACGCTAGAGTATTTAACAATCTACCAGGAATTGAAAATGTAAAAACAGAAGGCAGTAAAAAAGACTATGACTTAGCCATAGCAGTAGATTGTGCAGCATTAAATCAACTAGATGGTTGGTCAAATTACTTTGAAGATGCGAAATACAGAATAGTAATTGACCACCATAGTAGTAATGGCATGTTTGGAGATTTAAATTATGTAGATATGAGTTCTCCAGCCTGCGCACAAGTATTATTCGTACTATTTAGGTACTATAATTGGGAAATTACACATGATATCGGCACATGCTTAATGGCAGGAATAATTACAGATACAGGTGGATTCCAGTATTCTGGAGTTTCAAAAGAAACTTTTGAAATTGCCTCTAATTTGCTATCACAAGGTGTGGATATTACTAAATTGTATAAAGAATTGCTAGAAACACACACAAAGTCAAGTTTTGAACTTAGAAAAATAGCATTAGACAGAATGGAATTTCTAGAAGACGGAAAAATAGCATATACATATATAACTAAAAAAGATGAAAAGAAAGTAAAAGCTGAAACAGGAGACTATGAGGGAATAGTAAATGAAGGTAGAAATATTGAGGGCGTTGAAGTTTCAATATTTTTACATGAAGCAGATGACGGCTTTAAAGCATCATTAAGAGCAAATAACTATGTAAATGTTTCAGATGTATGTATGATGTTTGGCGGTGGAGGACATGTAAGAGCAGCTGGAGCAACAATGCAAGGAAGTCCAAAACAAATAAAAGAAAAATTAGTTAATGAAATTAAAAGACAATTGAAAGATTAATTTACATAAATAATAATAAAATAAGTGAAATATAAAAATTAAATAAAAACAAGCAATAGAACTAAAGCAAGAGAAATCTTGCTTTATTCTATAATATTAAGTAGGAGCAATAATGCACGGATTATTAATTGTAGGCAAGCCAGTTCGGTAAAACTTCTTTTGATATGATAAGAGAAGTAAGGAAAGAATTGAATATAAAAAAAGTAGGACATATAGGAACGCTAGACCCTTTAGCATCTGGAGTTTTAATAATTTTAATAGGCGAAGCAACAAAATTATCCGACTATTTAATGGAGCATGACAAAGAGTATATAGCTAAGCTACATCTAGGAGAAAAAAGAGATACTGGAGATGGAGAGGGAAAGGTTATTCAAACTAAAGAGGTAAAAGAATTAAGCAAAGAACAAATTGAAATCGTTTTAAAAAGTTTTTTAGGAGAAAGTAATCAAATACCTCCAATGTATTCAGCACTAAAAGTAAACGGAAAAAAATTATATGACTTAGCAAGACAAGGCAAAACTATAGAGCGCAAGCCAAGAAAAATAGAAATTACAGAAATAGAATTAAAAGAATTTAAAGAAAATGAAATAACATTTCGAGTAGTTTGTTCAAAAGGAACATATATAAGAGTGCTTTGCGAAGATATTGCTGAAAAGTTAGGAACTTGCGGATATATGAAAGAACTCAAAAGAACAAGAATAGGTAGCTTTAAAATAGAAGATAAAGGAAAATTTATTGAATTAGAAGATATATTAAGGGTAGTAACACAATCAAAGGAGCAAGGCATAGCAAATAAGCAAAATAATGATGAAATACAAAAAACAATAGATAACAGAATAGATAAAACAGAAGGCGAAGACAAAATAAACTTAAAAGATAATGAAATGAAAAAGGTATTAAACGGCGTCAAGATAAAAGTAAATAAAAAAGATGGACTTATAAATTTATATAATAATGGACAATTTATAGGAATTGGGGAAATAGAAAAAGGTAACTTAAAAAGAAAAATCATAATATAAAAATAATAGCACAAATAATATCAAAAAATATTGAAAAATAGCATAAAAAGTGACATAAAAAATGGCATAAAAAAAGCCCCCACACTAGCCGTAAGATTAAAGATTTTAAGAGCCTGTGGTAACAGGTGGGTGTCTTGTTGAATGCTACTGGGTTTCTTAAAAGAAATATTTTAAGCATACACGCCACATTCAAAGGCGGACTCCCTTTAATCTATATGTTGGTTCTAAAATTAAAATCTACACGCACTTTGCAGGGATTATTTAACTGTCTAAATAATATCATAAATTTTATAAAAAAGCAACACTAAATGAACATAATATGATAAAATTTATATAGGAAATATTTGCAACATAAAACTAAATAATTTTATCGGAAGGAGTAATATAAGAAAAACTTATGAAAAAAGAAAATACGGTCGTTTTAAAAGGAAAGAAAAGAAGTCATTTAAAAGAAAAAATATTACTATTAATACTACTATCAGTAGTATTATGTATAATGCTGATTTATACAATCATTTCATTAATCACAAATCAAAAGTTTGCAGAAGAAATCAATGAATTTTCAAAATTAAACTCTAAAACAGTATTTAGTATAGACAAAATTTATTTATATAGCAGTGCGTCAGCAGACAGTAATCAAGAAGACAGAGCTTCTTGGAATATTAATGTACATCAATTTACAGACATGGCAATATATATCAACAACAGGTCAAATCAAGAACTAAATTATGAAAACTCAATTAAAGAAATGTATATTGAAAATGTTAGATTTTCAGGCTTAAGCATTGGAAGTCCAAGTTTACATTTTAAAAATGTTGAAAACTTTGCAAAAATGGATAACTCAGACGAAGAAAATATTTCTGACAAGCTAGAATATACTGTATTAAATGATGGAGATATAGATTACTCAAAACCTCAAATTTACGCTGATGCGTCAAATCCAATAATATTAGAATATAAAAATGAAAATATAAAAGAAAATGAAATAATATCTGACATAAGTTCAGAACTTAAATTTGACGGTGAACTTTTAAGAAAAACAGGAGTATTTTTAAGTAAAATCAAATGCAACCTAGCTTTTGATATAACAATTATAAACAACTATAACCAAAGATATGTAGCAAGTGTCTATATAGATATACCATTAGAAGACTCAGAAACGGGAGATACAATTTATAATGGAAAAATAGTAAAAAAATTAGAAAACACAAACTTGATAAGATTTTTTAGAATTAAATAAAAGTTGTGAGGTAATTTATATGACAATAAAAGAAGCTCAAAGCTTATTGGGAAAACAAATTGGAAATATCGAAACTTACTCTTTGCTAGAGTATATTTTAAAAGTGGACAAACAGTACATATATGTAAACTATGATAAAAAGATAACGAAAAAACAAGAATACATTTTAAAGAAAAGCTTAAAGAAATTGCAAAATGGAGAACCTTTGCAATATATAACTAAAAAAGCACATTTTATGGGAATGGAATTTGCAGTAAATAAAAGTGTTTTAATACCACAACCAGATACCGAAACATTAGTAGAAGAAACGCTAAAAATAATAGAAACTTTAAAAGGTAAGAAATTAAGGATTTTAGACTTATGCACAGGAAGCGGAGCAATAGCAATTAGTTTAGCAAAATACGCTAAAGATGTTGAAATTACAGCTGTTGACATAAGCTATAAAGCATTACGAACAGCAAGAAAGAATTATAAAAAATTAATAAACAATGGAAACAAAGTAAAATTTTTAAAGTCAAATATGTTTGACAAAATAAACGGTAAATTTGACCTTATTGTATCAAATCCACCATATATAGAAACAGAAGTAATAAAAACTTTAGATAAGCAGGTACAAAAAGAGCCTAAAATAGCACTAGATGGAGGCAAAGACGGATTACAATTTTATAGAATCATTAGAAAAAATGTAGACAAGCATTTATTTTTAGGTGGAACCTTACTTATGGAAATAGGATACAATCAAAAAGAAAAAGTACAAGAAATTTTTGAAAATTCATTCTGTATCAAAGATTTGGCAGGAAATGATAGAGTAATAACATGGAGGAGATAATGAATTCATTTTCAGCAAAAATTAAGCAAGAACTAAGTCAAATAAATAATTTAGTAAATAAAAAATTAGTAAAAGCAGAGCTAGACGGATATTTAATGACCATATCTTCAAATAAATTTGTCACAGAAAACCAATATAACATAAATAGATTTAGCAAGCTTTTAAGTAATTGTGGAGAAAATGACTTTAAAATAGAAATGCAAGGGAAAAATTTTTGCATTACAACAAAAAGAAAAATTGAAATAAGTAACGAACCTAGAACAGAAGAAGAAAATAGAGCATTAGTCAGAGGAGCATTTATGAGTTCTGGCTCGGTAACAAATCCACAAAGTGTTTATCATTTAGAAATAGTATTTAAAGAAGAAAAGAATGCGAGCTTAATCAAAAGCATTTTAGAAGCAAGTAACATAGAAGTAAAGTCATTAAAAAGGGAAAATGATTTTATAATATACATAAAAGATGGTGAAAACATTTCAAAATTACTTGCATACATTGGAGCAAATAAGTCGGTGTTAGACTTTGAAGATAAACGAGTAATAAGAGATATGAGAAACAAGGTAAATAGACTAGTAAACTGTGAAACCGCTAATTTGAATAAAACAATTTCAAGTTCAGTAAAACAAATTGAGGATATAAAGCTTATAAAAAATAGAAAAAAGTTTGATAAATTAACAGAAAAAGAACAAGAATTAGCTAGCCTAAGATTAGCAAATCCAAATGCTAGCTTGTCGGAATTAGGAAAAATGTTAGATGAGCCAATAAGCAAGTCGGGAGTGAACCATAGACTAGAGGCAATAAAAAAATTAGCAGAAGAATTGAGAAGAAAATAACATTAAGACTATAAAAATATAAAATAAAGATAAAAATATAAAATAAGAAAAAAATATAAAATAAGAAAAATAAATGATAAAAATAAAAAAAGATATGCAATATAAAAAGTACAAAAAGTTGAAATAAAAATTGGAGAATTTAATGAAAGAAATAGGAATATACATACATATACCTTTTTGCAAACAAAAATGTAAGTATTGTGATTTCACATCATATTGTAATAAAGATGAGTTGATAAAGGATTACATAGAATGCGTAAAGCAAGAAATTTTGTCAAAAGCAAATAAAAGCTATATCGTAAAAACAATATACATTGGAGGAGGAACGCCATCTTATATAAAGCCACAATACATTGAGGAAATACTATTGCAAATAGAAAAATCTTTTGAACTAGATCAAAATGCAGAAATTTCAATGGAACTTAATCCAGGAACAGCCACCAAGAAGCATATAGATGATTATTTTCAAATGGGGATAAATAGACTAAGCATTGGATTGCAAACTTCAAACGATGAAATATTAAAAACAATTGGAAGAATACACACAAACAAAGAATTCATAAAAACAGTGAATTACGCGAAAGAAGTGGGATTTAAAAATATAAATGTTGACACAATGATAGGACTTCCAAATCAAAACATATATGACATAGAAAAAACTTTAAATCAATTAATACAAATGGAAATTCAACACATATCTGTTTACTCTCTAATTTTAGAACCAAATACACCATTAGAAAAAATGGTAGAACAAAAGAAAGTAGAGATCCCAGACGATGAAATGGAAAGATATATGTACTGGTATGCAAAAAGAAGATTAGAAGAAGTAGGTTATTTACATTATGAAATTTCAAACTTTGCAAAAATGGATAGAAAATGCAAACATAATTTAGATTGTTGGAATCAAAGCGAGTATTTGGGATTTGGTGTGTCAAGCGCTTCTTATGAGAATAAAACAAGATTCGTCAATACAAATAATATAGAAGAATATATAAAAAATATTCAAAACAAAGAAAGCATAAAAAATGTTAAAATCGAAGAAAAGCAAACCCAAAAATCCATGATGAAAGAATACATGATGTTGGGGCTAAGAAAAATTAACGGAGTTAATATAGAAAGTTTTAAAATAAAATTTGAAGAAAATCCACTTGAAATTTTTAAGAATGAAATACTTAAATTACTAGGTGAAGATTTAATTTTAGTAAGTAATGAAAATATAAAGCTTACAAAAAAAGGATTAGACCTAGCAAATTTAGTTTGGGAAGAGTTTGTATAATAGTATGAGTTTTAATCACAAAAATTATAATTCGTCTAAAAATAATAAATAACTTTCTTTAAGTTAGTTACTTAAAGAAATTATTTATATAATATATATGATATGGCAGGAAATATGTACGAGTGGACAACAGAACATAATATAAAGAGTAAAGACGGAGTAGATACCATGTTCGTTGTTAATCTTGGTTTTCGTGTAGTACTTTATATAAATTATTTGTAGAACATTTATCGTTTGGCTTATGGACATCAAAAAATAGCTAAAAAATATTGACTTTAAAATATGCAAATGCTAAAATATTTATTGTAAACTATAACAAGGAAGGAAAAAAATGAAAAAAAGAAATAACGAGCAAAAAAAACAAGAAGTAAAGCCAAAAAAACATTTTGACCCAGCTAAGGGAGCTGTTAGAATAGTAGCATTATTATTAGTAATTATGATGGTGGCAGCATCTTGTGGAACATTACTTTTTTATTTATTTTATACAATGTTTTAAAAATGAAAGGAATAAAAAATGTTTGATAAAGTAAACGAACAAATGCAAATTGATTTTCCATCTTATATAAGAGAACTACAAACGCATCCTTGGCAAATTATTACACTTGTAATAGATATTATTTTAGTGGGATTTTTAATTTATGGATTTATAAAAGTAACAAAAAAATCAAGAGCAATGCAATTATTAAAAGGAATTGTACTACTTGTAATTATTACTGTATTAAGCAATATTTTTAAACTAAGAATATTAAACTTTATATTAACTTCATTTATGACTTATGGAGTTATTGCTCTGCTTTTAATATTCCAGCCAGAATTAAGAAGAGCCCTTGAGCAAATAGGTTCAAGTACATTTACAAAAATGTTTGGAATAGATAAAAGTTTAAGAGATAAAACAAAGGAAGATATATACAAAGTTGTTATTGCAGTATCAGAACTTGCAAAAACAAAAACAGGTGCATTAATAGTTTTTGAAAGAGACATAAAATTGCAAGATATTGTTGAAACAGGTGTTGTGTTAGAATCTGAAATATCTCCACAATTATTAGTAAATATATTTGTACCAAAAACACCTTTGCATGATGGTGCGGTAATAATAGCAAATAATAAAATATCTTCTGCAGCTTGTATTTTGCCTTTAACAGATGATAAAGAAGTCGTTAGAGGTTTAGGCACAAGGCATAGAGCAGCAATTGGAATATCTAAAGAATCAGATGCA
>CANQXO010000051.1 GCA_947627825.1 uncultured Clostridia bacterium | reverse complement strand
TTGATGAAAAACATAGAATGGGGAGCAGTAGCATATTTATCAGCATCACAATATGGAGTAGTACCAACAATAAATAATAATGGAAATGAAACAGGTGGAATATATCATGAATATTCAGGGGGACAAAATTATAAAACAAATTTAACCCAAAGTACAACAGGAAATATAACAGGAATATATGATATGTGTGGAGGAGCTTGGGAGTATGTAGCAGCATATTATGACAATGGAGATGCAAATTTAAGTTATTATGGAACAGAAGCCTTTGAAAGCAATAACCAATTAAAAAGTATATATACAAAATATTGGGACAAATATGAAGTAGGAACAGATGAAAAAACGATATATGGACCAGATAGGAGTAAACTTTGGGATAAAAGTTCATCAGAAAATGCAACAAGAATAAAAATAACAAAGGAAAAATTTGACCTAATGAAAAATCATAAAGGAGATGCAATGCATGAAGTAATAGGTGCGGATAAATATTCCTATTATGGAAAAAAAGAAAATGGAGATTATGATTGGATAAACATTACAAATGAAACAACAGATGTTAGACAAGGTGGAATAGGATATTATAATGAGGATGTGGCAACAATAGGATTTTGTGAAATATGTTTCATATACCGTGGCGATGTTTCATCTGATAAAACTAGTACAGGTATATTTGGATTAGGTGGATATAGTAGTGGTAGTGGAGGGAGTGATACTGGCTTCCGCCCAGTACTTGTATAAAATGGAAATATAATATATTTAAATTTATGCTAATATAGGTAAATTTAAATATATTTTTTTATTTCCAAAATATCTTGAATAAAAGAGCTAAATAATATATAATTAGAGTGGAAAAATAACATTAAAGAAAGGTAAAAACATTAATGCAAGAAGTAATATGCAATAATGAACAACAAACAAAAAAATTTGCTGAAAACTTGGCACAAATATTGAAAAAAGGTGATGTAATAGTTCTATCAGGAGAACTAGGAGCAGGCAAAACAAAATTTGTAGAAGGCATTTTAACTTTTTTCAATATGCAAGAAAAAATTTCAAGTCCTACATTCACAATTGTAAATGAATACCATAATGACAAAATAGATATTTATCATTTTGATTTATACAGATTAGCTGACATATATGAATTCGAAAGTATAGGAGGAGAAGAATACTTTGAAAAAGGAATTTGCATATTTGAGTGGGGAGAACTGATAGAAGATATTTTACCAAACGACTACATAAAAATAACTTTTGAAAAGCAAGAAAATGAAGAACAAAGAAAGTTAAAAATTGAAACAATTGGTGCTAAATATGAAAATTTAGATTTTTCAATATTCAAGGAGAGTCGAGTATGAAAATTTTAGCGATTGACACATCAAAAGAAAAATGCTCTATTGCGATAATGAATGATGGTAAGATAATAGCCAAAAAATCGGGAAAATCTGAAAGGGAACATTCTCAAACTTTAATGCCTAAAATAAAGGAATTACTTGAGGAAGCAAAGCTAACAATTGATGACATAGATTTATTAAGTTGTTCGAGAGGGCCGGGCTCATTTACAGGAATTAGAATAGAAATGGCTACAATTAAGGCTTTTTCAGATGCAAAAAATATCCCAATAGCAGGAGTTGATTCATTAAAGGCACAAGCTTATGGAGCATTGATAAAAAAGGGTAGAAAAGATTGTAAAATTCTATCTATGATAGATGCAAAAAATGAAAATGTTTATTTTGCAGTTTATAGAGTTCATAATGAAAATTTATCTTTATTTAAAAATCCAGATGTAATGAATATATCAGATGTAATAGAATTCATAGATTTTTCAAATCCTTTATACATTGTAGGAGATGTTTTGATTGACAAAATAGAGCCACTGCTAAGGGCAAAACATTCTAAGCAATATGCTCAAGGAAAAGTAACAGAAAACTATGAATATATCAAGAATTTGCCTGATATGGCAGAGTCAATTGCTTATTGTGCACAAGATAAATATGAAATGGGAGACTATGGATATTCTAATTCATTATTTCCAATGTATTTAAGAAAGCCACAAGCTCAAAGACAAAAAGAAGGGGATGACGATAAGCTTACAATTCTTGAATTGAGTAGCTTTGACCTAGAACAAATCAACTTACAGTATGACCAATTTCCTAATATCTGGGATTATAAAACTTTTGAAGATGATTTTAATAATTCAAAATATATTGTTGCAAAGCAAAATAATGAAATTGTTGGATTTGCAGGATTTAGAATAGTGTTAAATGAAATGGAAATTATGAATATTGTAACTAGGGTTGATAAATACAATCAAGGTATTGCCTCAAATATGTTAAGTTATATCATTAGAAAAAACAAAGTGGAAAAAATAAATTTAGAAGTAAATGAGAATAATATTAAAGCAATTAAACTATATAGTAAATTCGGTTTTAGGCAAGTTGGAATTAGAAAAAAATATTATAATGGAAAAGAAAATGCAATCTTAATGACGCTTTAAATTAAGTTAAATAAATATAAAAAATAAAAACAAAAGAAACGCACCGATTTTTAAGAAAAGTGTTTAGTATTCAAGGGAGGAAATATGAAAAAAACAAATGAAGTATCTTATAAAGATTTGAAATACACATGTAATACCGATGTCTTTGATTTTGAAACAACTGAAGGATTGGATATAAATTATAAAGGTTTTGGTCAACAGAGAGGAATAGCATCACTAGAATTTGGGCTTTCTGTTGATACTAAAGGATATAATGTTTATCTAGAAGGACCAACGGGTTCAGGAAAAACAACTTATACTAAAAATTATTTAAATAAGATTTGTAAAACAAAAAAATCACCACCAGATTGGTGCTATATATATAATTTTGAAAATCCAAATGAGCCAGTTGCTGTTAGCCTTCCAGCTGGAGAAGGTAACAATTTCAAAGAAACAATGGACAAGTTCATTAAAGAAATTAGAACAGATATAAAAAATACTTTTAAAAATGAAGATTTTGAAAAGGAAAAAACAGTTATAACTCAGAAGTATCAAGAAAAAAGAGCAGCACTTTTGGAAAACTTAAATAAGAAGTCAGAAAAATATGGTTTTCAAGTAAAGTCAGCAGATAACGGTATTTATATGATGCCAATGATAGATGGAAAAGTTATCAAAGAAGAAGAATTTGAACAATTAGATGACGATTTAAAGAAAGAATATGAAGATAAATCAACAATTGTTCAACAACAAATTATTGAAGTAATTGCTCAAATAAAAGCACTTGATGCAGAATCTGAAAAAAAGGTACAAGAATGGCAATCAAATATTGCGGTTTTAACAATAGAAGGACACATTTCTTATGTAAAATCTAATTTCAAAAGAAATAGAAAAATAACACAATTTTTAGATGGTGTAAAAAAGGATATTTTAAAAAATATATCTAAGTTTTTGGAAGAAGATAAAAAGAGCCCAGAAAATCAAGACCCACGAAGACAAGAAGCAAAACCATGGGAAAATTACAGAGTTAATGTTTTTATAGACAATAGTAATTGCGAAGGTGCACCTGTAATAATGGATTCAAATTATTCTTTTAATAATTTGTTTGGACGATTAGAGTATGAAAACTATTATGGTATTTTAAAAACTGACCATACTATGATTAGACCGGGACTTTTACAAAAAGCAAATGGTGGATACATTATTTTACAAGCAAATGATATATTGAGCGAACCTACGAGTTATGATTATTTAAAGAAGGTTTTAAGAAATAAAGAAATAGGAATAGATAACTCTGCAGAGCAAAGGTCTTCAATGGTATTAGTATCTTTAAAGCCAGAGCCTATACCACTTGATTTAAAGGTAATTTTAATAGGAAATGAAAATGTTTATCAAACTCTATTATCTGTAGACGAAGAATTTAGAAAATTATTTAAAATAAAGGTAGAGTTTGAGGATTCAGCAGATGTAAATGATGATAACTTGATTGATTTAGCAGGCTTTGTGCATGGATTTTGCACAGATGAAGAATTACCTCATTTAGATAAAGGAGCAGTTGGAAGACTAGCTGAGTATTCTTGCAGATTAGCAGACAACAAGAAAAAGTTATCAACTCAATTTGGAGAATTGGCACAAGTAATAGTAGAAGCGGCAACATGGGCTAAAATAGATAAGTCAAAAGTAGTTACAAAAGAATACATTAATAAGGCCTTAGTTGAAAGAAAAAATCGTGTAAAAAAATATGATGAAAAATACACTGAAATGATAAAAGATAGAGTACTTTTAATTGACACAAAGGGAAGCAAAGTTGGTCAAATAAACGGCTTAACAGTTATGTCTGTAGGTGATTACTCATTTGGAAAACCGGTTAGAATTACGGCAAATACTTATACTGGAAAAAATGGAATAATTAATATTGAAAGAGAAGTTGAACTTTCAGGTTCATCACATTCAAAAGGAATATTAATTTTAAATGGCTACTTAGGTGAATTATTTGCAAAAGATATGCCACTTTCTCTTACCGCAAGTATATGCTTTGAACAGCTATACAATGGAGTTGATGGAGATAGCGCGTCATCAACAGAACTTTATGCACTTTTATCAAGTTTATCTAATGTACCAATTAATCAAGCAATTGCAGTAACAGGTTCAGTAAACCAAAAAGGTGAAATTCAACCAATTGGTGGAGTAAATGAAAAAATAGAAGGATATTATGAAATTTGCAAGTTGAAAGGCCTAGATGGAAATCAAGGTGTAATGATACCTATGCAAAATATACAAAATCTAAACTTAGACCAAGAAGTAGTAGAAGCAGTAAAGAATGGTAAATTTCATATCTATGCCGTTTCATCAATAGATGAAGGAATAGAAATTTTAACAGGCGTACCAGCAGGAAAAAAGGACATCCCTGGAACAGTAAATTATATGGCATATCAAACACTAAAGAAATTTGCAAAAGCAAGTAAAAAGGATGACTAAAAATTTGCAAAAGTGAGCAAAAGAATGACTAAAAAATTTGTAAAAATGAGCAAAAGAGACGATTAAAATTATTTATACGAGGAGCAAAAATGAAAGACCAAAGCTTAATTAGAAATTTTAGTATAATTGCACATATAGACCATGGAAAATCGACTCTAGCAGACAGATTAATTGAAATGACTGGAGCACTTTCAAAAAGAGAAATGACAGAGCAAGTGCTTGATAATATGGACATAGAAAAGGAAAGAGGAATTACTATTAAAGCACAAGCTGTTAGAATGAAATACAAGGCTAAAGATGGCAAAGAGTATGAGCTTAATTTAATAGATACTCCGGGACATGTTGACTTTAACTATGAAGTATCAAGAAGTTTAGCGGCGTGTGAAGGAGCCGTGTTAGTTGTAGATAGTACACAAGGAGTTGAGGCTCAAACTCTAGCAAATGTATATCTAGCTTTAGACAATAATCTTGAAATTTTACCTGTAATAAATAAGGTGGATTTACCTAGCGCAAGACCAGATGAAGTAAAAAAGGAAATTGAGGATATAATAGGAATTCCGGCAATGGATGCACCTTGTATTTCAGCCAAAACAGGTTTGAATGTTGAGGAAGTTTTAGAAAAAATAGTAACAGAAATTCCAGCTCCTACAGGTGATAAAACAGCTAAGTTAAAAGCTTTAATTTTCGATTCAATATACAATGACTACAAAGGAGCCTTAGCTTATGTAAAAATTGAGCAAGGTACAGTAAAAGTGGGAGATGAAATTAGATTAATGTCTAATAATTTGCATTTTACTGTAACTGAAGTTGGATATTTTGAACCGGGCAAATTAATAGAGGCAGAAGAACTATCAGCTGGAGAAGTTGGATATATTGCGGCAAGTATAAAAAGTTTGCAAGATATAAAAGTAGGAGATACAATAACAAATCATATAAATCCTGCCGAGGAGCCACTTCCTGGATATAAAGAAGTCAATTCAATGGTATATTGCGGATTGTATCCAATGGATGGAGCTGATTATGAAAATTTAAAAGTAGCGTTAGAAAAGTTAAAATTAAATGACGCCGCATTAGTATTTGAACCTGAAACGACAACTGCTTTGGGTTCGGGATTTAGATGTGGATTTTTAGGACTATTGCACCTAGAAATAATAGAAGAAAGATTAGATAGAGAATTTGATCTGGGCTTAATTACAACCGCACCATCAGTTGTTTATAAAGTACATAAAACAGATGGAACAGTAGAAGATTTATATAACCCATCAGAGCTTCCTCCATCAGTACAAATAAATTACATAGAAGAACCTTTCGTGGAAGCAAACATCATGGTGCCAAAAGATTTCGTAGGTAATGTTATGGATTTATGCCAAACAAGACGAGGAATTTATATTGATATGCAATATTTGGATGAATCAAGAGTAAATCTAAAATATGAGCTTCCATTAAATGAAATAATATATGATTTCTTTGACACACTAAAATCAAAAACTAGAGGATATGCTTCTCTTGACTATTTTGTAAAGGAATATAAAAAATCAGATTTAGTAAAATTAGATATTCATGTAAATGGCGAACCAGTAGATGCACTCTCATTTATAGTGCATAAATCAAATGCCTATAACAGAGGAAAAGTTTTAACAGAAAGATTAAAAGAAGAGATACCAAGACAATTATTTGCAGTTCCAATCCAAGCTGTAGTTGGAGGAACAATTATTGCAAGAGAAACAATATCAGCTTTAAGAAAAGATGTTTTAGCAAAATGTTATGGTGGAGATATTACAAGAAAGAAAAAACTATTAGAAAAGCAAAAACGAGGAAAAAAGAAAATGAGACAGTATGGAAATGTAGAAATTCCACAAGAAGCTTTTTTGAATGTATTAAAAGCAGATAATAAAACTGAATAAAAGTATCTATAAAATTGAAAGGAAGTTAAATGGAGAAAGAAAATAATCTGCAAGAAACTGTAAATCAAGTAGAAGGCAGAAATAGTGTAATAGAATTATTAAAATCTGGAAAGGATATAAACAAATTATTTATTCAAAAGGGAGAAAAACGAGGCTCAATAATTGAAATTATTAATTTAGCCAAGAAAAACAAGATAGTTTATACTGAAGTAGAAAAATCAAAATTAGACAAAATGGCAACAACGAACAATCACCAAGGGGTAATAGCCATAGTTCCTCCTTATGAATACTGCGAAGTAGAAGATATCCTAAACTTAGCTAAAGAAAGAAACGAAAAACCATTTATTCTAATTTTAGATGGAATAGAAGATGAACATAATTTAGGCTCAATTATAAGAACTGCTGAATGTTCGGGAGTGCATGGAATAATTTTACCAAAAAGAAGGTCGGCATTAGTAAATTCCACAACAAATAAAACCTCAGCAGGAGCTGTTCAATACATGAAAATAGCTAGAGTAAACAATTTGACCGAAACTATAAAGCAATTGAAGCAAGATGATATATGGATATATGGAACAGACATGGAAGGAACGAGTTTTTACAACGAAGAAAAATATAACTCAGGAGTTGCAATTGTAATTGGAAGCGAAGGTTTTGGAATGAGTAGATTAGTAAAAGAAAACTGTGACTTCTTGATAAAAATTCCAATGAAGGGAAAAATTAATTCACTTAATGCTTCTGTATCTGCCGGAATAGTAATGTATGAGGTATATAATCAAAGAAGGGGCAACTAATGAAAAATAAAAAAATGAAACTTAAGTTAATAATAATATCAGTAGTAGTAATAATAATAGCCTTGATAATAGCTGTATTATTTCTATTTACTGATGTCTTTAGAACAAAAAGAGGAGCCTTTTTTAGGTATATAAAATTAACTAGTAGTAATTTAGAATTACTTGAAAACAATGATTTTGAAAATATAAAAAAAGTACAAGAAACAATGCCATATATAATAAATGGAGAAATGAAGGTTCAATCTTCATCTAACATTGCAGATAGTAGCATAATGGACAAGTTAAGCATGACTGTAAACGGAAAGGTAAATAATGCAAATGAAAAGTTTAATTACAATATTTCTGTAAGCAGTAGCAGTAATGAATTATTTTCAGCATCACTTGTAAGAAACAAAAATATTTATGCTTTTACAAGTCCACAAATTGCAAATGGTTATATAGGAATAAAAAATGAAAATTTAAGTAATATTTCAAAAGCAATAATTGGAGATATTTATATACCAAATGAAATTACTAAATTACAATTTGATAAAATACTAGAAGTATCAAAAGTAGAAAAATCACATATTGATGAATATTACAAATTATTAAAAAATAGTAGTTCAGACACAGCTTTTAGTAAATCTTCAGAAAAACTAGAAATAGACGGAAAGAGTTATAACACTGTAAGCTATAAATTAAAACTAGAAAACAAAGAAAGTGCAAATATACAAGAAGTGTTACTTGGAAAACTTACCCAAGACAGTATAATGATGGATTACTTAACATCAAGATTTAAATTATTAAATTTACCAGAAGAATACACAGATATTAATACTCTTAATATAAGAATGAGAGAAAAAATTGAAAAGCTACAAGCAAATCCTGATTCAGCAGAAACAATAGAAATTACTGTTTATGAACAAAAACAAAAAAATATAAAAACAACAGTAAAAATAAATGATTTTGAGTTTAGCATTATAAGGCTAAGTGAAGACAATAAAGAAGCTCTATTTTTTGAATCAAAAGATGGAAAACTTTTAAAGATTGCAAAAGAAGGGGAAAACAAAGTAATAAAATATTTCTTTACAGAAGATGACATAGAAAAATCAATAGAATTTAAGTATAGAGTTGAAGGTACAATTGAAGAAAATAATTTAAATAATATTATAGAAATTACAACTGTAAATGGAATAAAAGTAGTAAACTATCTTTATAAGGGAAAAATGGAATTCACAAGCGACATTGGAGCAATAGACACTTTAGATGAAAACAATTCAGCAATTTTAAATAATTATACAAATGAACAAATAGTTCCTTTTATAAACCAATTGAAAAATAAAATAAACAATTTATTTATTACCCAAGGTGCATCGATTGGAATTAACTTAAACCCAATTTTTAAAATGACAGAATAAAGTCGAAAAATTTATTATAAAAATTTAAGAAAGAGCAAATTACAAAAAAGCTTAAAATCTTTAAAAAAAGCCTTGTCAAACAAGGCTTTTTATGTTAAAATATAAATGCTTGAAAATTTTTCAAGTTCCTTGCTTATCTAAAAAAGATAGGCTATTAACCCATAAGGAGGTGAAAATAATGAACAAATACGAAAGTGTTATCATTATTAATCCATCTGTAGATGATGAAAAATTAAAAGAATTAGAAAAAAGATTTACAGATTTGATTAATAAAGATGGAAAGCTTGAAAAAGTTGATGAATTAGGCAAGAAAAAGCTTGCTTATGAAGTTAGAAAAAACAAAGAAGGAATTTATGTTGTTTTTTACTTTGAAGCAAATCCAACTCTAATAGCAGAATTAGAGAGAAATTACAGAATAACTGATGAAGTTATCAAATTCTTAGTTGTAAAACAAGAACAATAAAAGTAAAAGTGTAGGGACTTTATTTTATAGAAAGGTAAGGTACTAAATATGAACAAAGTAATATTAATGGGAAGATTAACAAGAGACCCAGAAGTTAGATACACACAAACAAATAATACACTAGTAGCTTCATTTTCATTAGCTGTAAATAGAAG
>CANQXO010000050.1 GCA_947627825.1 uncultured Clostridia bacterium | reverse complement strand
TGCCTACTGGAGATATTGAAATAAATGTTGCAAAGATAGAAATTCTAGGAAAATGTAAAAATGTATTACCATTTGAAATAAATTCAGAAAAGATAGACATTTCAAGTGTAAGAGAAGATTTAAGATTACAATACAGATATTTAGACCTAAGAAATGATAAGATACATAAAAATATTTTACTTCGTGCGAGCATTATAAAGTCAATTAGAAAATACATGGACGAATTAGGATTTACAGAAATTCAAACACCAATTTTAGCAAATTCATCACCAGAAGGTGCTAGAGATTATTTAGTACCAAGTAGATTGCATAGCGGAAAATTTTATGCGTTGCCACAAGCACCACAACAATTTAAACAATTATTAATGTGTTCTGGATTTGATAAATATTATCAAATAGCACCATGCTTTAGAGATGAGGACCCTCGTGCAGATAGAGCACCGGGAGAATTCTATCAGCTAGACTTTGAAATGTCATTTGCAACTCAGGAAGATGTATTTAAAGTAATTGAAACAGTATTACCAAAAGTATTTAAAGAACATAGTTCTTGGAAAATAGATGAAGGTTCTTTTGTAAGAATTCCTTATAATGAAGCTATGGAGAAGTATGGAATAGATAAGCCAGACCTAAGAAATCCATTAACAATAAAAGATGCAACAAACCTATTTAAAAATACAGAGTTTAACGCATTTAAAGGAAAAACAATTAAAGTAATAATAGTTCCAAAAGGAGCTGAGCAAGGAAGAAAATTCTTTGATGAAATGGGAGAATTTGCAGTAAATGAATTAGGTGCAAAAGGTTTAGCTTGGGTTAAGGTTGATGAAGAAAACAACTTAACTGGAGGAATATCAAAATTTGTTACAGACGAGATAAAAACTGAACTTGGAGCAAAAATAGGAGATAGTATATTCTTTATAGCAGATGAAAAATCTAAAGCCCAAAAGATAGCAGGACAAGTAAGAATAGAATTAGGCAAAAGATTAGACTTAATTGAAAAAGATGTATTTAAGTTCTGCTGGATAGTAGATTTTCCAATGTATGAATACAACGAAGATGAAGAAAAAATAGACTTTAGTCATAATCCATTTTCTATGCCACAAGGAGGCTTAGAAGCTTTAAATAACAAAGAACCATTAGATATATTAGCATATCAGTATGATTTAGTATGTAATGGATATGAACTTTCATCAGGAGCAGTTAGAAATCATAACCCAGAAATAATGATAAAAGCATTTGAAATAGCAGGTTATACTGAAGAAGATGTAAAAACAAAATTTGGAGCATTATATACTGCTTTTCAATATGGTACACCACCACATGCTGGATGCGCACCTGGATTAGATAGAATAGTAATGCTTATTGCTAATTCAGAGAATATTAGAGAAGTAATTGCATTTCCAAAAAATAAAAAAGCAAAAGATGTAATGATGAACTCTCCAAGTTTTGTTACAGATGAGCAACTTAAAGTCGTTCATATAAATGTAACAGAAAAGGAAGATGAAGAAGAAGAATAAAATTTTATATAAAAATAAAAAACGGGGGACTGCTTTTGCAGTCCCCTATGAAAGTGCTTAGTTAGATTCGAGACACCTCGCAAAGTTCCAGAATTTTGCACTCATTGTACAGAGAAAAGCTATCATAAAGCTTTCTGGGTTCCTCCCTGCTCGTGCGAAAATGCTGAAGATTAGCATTGCACTGGTTTGCATCACCAACATTTTCAATGTTGTAATCCCAATTAATGAGATAGTGATGATAGAAGGGAAGATGTTCAATGAGGGCATCATCAAAACCTTGCTCATCCGGTCTCACACGAAAAACCAGATAACACCGATCATCAAACGAGTTACGAATAAACTCGTGAGAGTCGATACAGAAACCTTTCGTGATGATTTTGCACGAACCCATCAAATTAACAGGCATAATGTAAAGCCGGTTAGAAAAGAGAGACTGAAAACTGCTGAGATTCTCAGGAGAATCATCATTCAGCAACCGCTCAAAGAGCGGATAGTCTTCTTTTTCGATGGATTGACAACAGTCGTAGCCGTAATGAAGCTTATAAATCTTCATTAACATGCACCTCCAAATAAAAGATAAAATTATTATACTACACTAATAATAAAAATGCAAGCAAAATGTTGCAATTCATTAAAATTAGTGGTATAAAATATATAGGATTAAAATGTCTTGTCGTATATTGAAAGTTATAAGCAGGAAAGGATAAAATTTTTTGAAAAATATAAAAGACTATAATTTAAATGAACTAAAACTCGAACTAGAAAGCTTAGGGGAAAAGGCATTTAGAGCAGAACAGATATTTAAATGGTTATTCGTTGATAAAGTAAAAAGTTTTGATGAAATGACTAATTTATCGCTAGAATTAAGGGAAAAGCTAAAACAAAACTATGATATATGTAATTTTGAAATAGTGAAAAAGCTTATATCCGTAGACGGAACAGCAAAATATTTATTTGGACTATCTGATGGAAATGCAATAGAGTCAGTTCTTATGGAATATCATTTTGGAAAATCAGTCTGTGTTTCATCACAAATAGGTTGCAAAATGGGATGCAAATTTTGTGCTTCAACAGGAATACCATTTGTAAGAAATTTAACTTCAGGAGAAATAGTAGAGCAAATTATAGCAATAGAACAAGATACAAAATCGAAAGTGTCAAATGTAGTATTTATGGGCATTGGGGAGCCAATGGATAATTATGAAAATGTAATGAATGCTATACAAATACTAAACAACCCAAAAGGACTAAACATAGGAGCAAGGCACATAAGTGTATCAACAAGTGGAATTGTTCCAAAAATATATGAATTTGCAGATGCAGATATGCAATGCACACTATCAATATCATTACATAGTGCCAATAACGAAATTCGTTCAAGTATGATGCCAGTAAATAATGCATATAATATAGAAGAACTAATAGAGGCATGCAAATATTATATTAAGAAAACTAATAAAAGAATATCATTTGAATATGCACTAGCAAAAGATAACAATGATAATTTAAAAGATGCTGATGAATTAATACATTTACTAAAAGGAATGTTATGTCATGTTAATTTAATACCAATCAATAAAATTGAAAATGGAAAATACACAAAAAGTTCATTAGAAAACATAATGAAATTCAGAGACTATTTAAATGAACATGGAATAGTAGCAACAATTAGGAGAGAATTAGGCTCAGATATTGAGGCTGCTTGTGGACAACTTAGAAGAAAGAATATAGGAGGAAATAATTAATGGTAAAAGCTTTTGCAACTTCAGATGTGGGAAAAGCTAGAGAAATTAATGAAGATTATTTTTATATAAGTTACCCAGATGACGAAATACAATTATTTATTTTAGCTGACGGTATGGGTGGATACAATGGTGGAGAAATTGCTAGTAAATTAGCAGTATCATCTGCTAAAAATTATATTCAAACAAACTTTGAAAAAAACAAAGACGACTTGCTAAACTTAGTTAAAAGTAGTACACAATATGCAAATATGATTGTTTACGAAAAAGCACAGGAAAATACTGAAATAAGTAACATGGGAACAACACTTGATATTTGCTTAATATATCAAAACAAAGCTTTTATTTCACACATTGGAGATAGTAGAATTTACAGAATAAGAAAAGAAGTATTTAGAAAACTTACTAAAGACCACAGTTATGTACAACAACTAGTTGATGAAGGCAAAATTACGAAGGAAGAAAGTATGAAGCATCCAAAGAAAAATATGCTTATGAAGGCTCTTGGATGTACAACCTTTGTAGAACCAGATGCATCAGTTCATGGATTTGTCAAAGATGATATCATTTTAATGTGCTCAGATGGATTAACAAACATGATATCAGAAGAAGAAATTAAAAAAATAATTAAAGAAAATCCAACAGATGCTACAAAATTATTAGTACAAAGAGCAAATGACTTAGGTGGAAATGACAATATAACTGCAATAATCATAAGGTAAGGAGATTTTATTATGAATTTAATTGGAAAAATTATAGGAAATAGATATGAAATCCTTGAAGAAGCAGGAAATGGTGGAATGGCAACAGTATTTAAAGCAAAAGACCATGTACTTAATAGATTTGTCGCTGTAAAAGTGCTTAAAGATGAATATACAACAGACTCTGATTTCATAAAAAGATTCAACACAGAGGCACAATCAGCAGCAGGGCTTTCACATGCAAATATAGTATCAATATATGATGTAGGATTTGAAGAAGAAAACAATTTATATTACATAGTAATGGAATTAGTCAAAGGAAAAACTTTAAAACAAATAATAAAAAAAGATGGAATTATATCATGGAAATGGGCATTAAATATTGCAATGCAAATTGCATCAGCATTAGAAGAAGCACACAAAAATGGAATAGTACACAGAGATATAAAGCCACATAACATAATAATTACAGAAGATGGTATAGCTAAAGTTACAGACTTTGGAATAGCAAAAGCTGTATCTAATTCAACAATAACAGCATTTGGAACAACAATAGGTTCAGTACATTATTTTTCACCAGAACAAGCAAAAGGTGGAGTAACAGATGCAAAATCAGACCTTTATTCATTAGGTGTAGTTATGTATGAAATGCTTACAGGAAAAGTACCATTTGATGCAGATACACCAGTATCTGTAGCATTAAAGCACATGCAAGAAGAACCAAAGGAACCAATTGAGTTAAATGGCGATATACCAACAGCAATAAATCAAATAGTAGTTAAGGCAATGAAAAAAGACCCAACAGAAAGATATCAAACAGCAACTGAGATGATGAAAGATTTGGCAAAAGCACTTAAAGACCCAGATGGAGACTTTGTAATAATTGAAAATAAAGATGGCGAATATACTAGAGTAATGAATGCAGTTGATGATAAAGGAAAAAATAAAAAGAAAGAAAAGAAAAAAGGCTTTTTTGCAGAACATCCAAAAGCAAAAATACTAATCTTTATATTGGGATTAATACTTCTATTTGTAATAGTATTTTTAATTACAAAAATAGCATTAGATGGTGGAATAGTTAAAAAAGTAAGTATTCCAAATTGGGTAAATATGACCTTAGAAGAAGTAGAAAAAAATTCTCAAAACCTAAAACTAAAAATTGAAAAAACAGAAGCAGCAAGCAGTGAAGTTGAAGAAGGAAGAATTATTTCACAATCTCCAGAATATAAAGCAGGTCAAAAGATTAAAGAAGGAGAAACAATAAAAGTAGTTGTAAGCAAAGGACCAGAAACATCAGAACTTAATAATTTTGTTGGAGTAAAAATTAGCGAAGTTAGAGAAAAAGCAATTGAACTAGGAATTGAGTTAATAGAAGAAAGAAAAAATAGTAATACAGTAGAAGCAGACTATGTAATAGAGCAAAGTGTACCTGAAGGCACTTTAGTAAAACCAGGAGACACAGTAACTGTAGTAGTAAGTTCAGGAGTAGCAAAAGTAAAAGTTCCTTATGTAATAGGAATGGATGAAGGCACAGCAAACGCAACTTTAGTAAATGCAAATCTAAAGGCAAAAGTAAATTATATAAGTGATACAGAAAAAGAAAATGGAAAGGTACTAGAACAAAGCATTCAATCTGGAGAAGAAACAGCAGAAGGTACAGAAATAGAAATAACAGTAAATAAATTTGAAGAAACTAAGAAAACAGTAAAACTAATTTTAGAAGAAGTACCAAAAGTTCAAACAGATTCAAATACAAATTCAACTACAAATACGAATAATTCAAATACAGTAACAATAACAGTTGCCGTAAATGGAAAAACAACAGTAAATGGTAAGTCATCAACAATAGGTGAAAAAAATGTTGATTTAGGTACAATAACAGGTACAGGATTACAAAAAATAGAAGTAAACATTGTTCAAGGAAACTTAACAAAAACTATTAAAAAAGAAATCAACATTGATGAGTATGATGAAAATGCAACTTGGTATATTAAAGAATAAAAAATATGAGACTACAATACTGTAGTCTTATATATTTATTACTAAGACTTGATAAGTAATTTAAATAAAAATAGTATAAATATAAGTAAAAACATAGATTAAAATATAAGTTAAAGTACAATTTTATAAGTTAAATGATAATCTAAAATATAAATAGTGAAAGGGTTAAATAAATGGAAATATCAGCTTCAATTTTAAGTGTAAATGAAGAAGAATCAGTACATACATTTTATAGGCTAGAACTAGCACACATAGATTATTTTCATATCGATGTAATGGATGGAAAATTTGTAGAAAATAATACTACAGAAAAAATGAAAATATATTCTGACAATTTAAAAAATATTACAAATATACCATTAGATGTACATTTGATGGTACAAGATGTAAAAAAATTCGTTGATATATTTTCACCAAATGAGCCTAAAAACATAACATTTCACCTAGAAGCAATGAAAGATAGAGAAGAAACAATAGAAACTATAAACTATATAAAGCAAACTTCAAAAGTTGGAATATCAGTAAAACCGCTAACTCCAATGGAAAATGTATATGAGTACTTACCATTTGTACATAGTATTTTAGTGATGACAGTAGAACCTGGAAAAGGTGGACAAGCACTAATACCAGAAACAATAGAAAAAATAAAAAAATTAAGAGAATATATTGATAAAAATAATTTAGATGTAGAAATAGAAGCTGATGGAGGAATAAGCCTAGATAATATAAAAGAGCTAAAGGAAGCGGGATTAGATATAGCAGTTGTAGGAACGGCATTAATTAAGGCAAAAGATTATAAATTTACAGTTTCAAAATTAAAGGAAGATTAATAATCAAAATTGACCAAAATTAAATAGTAAAAAATAAAAGTCAAAAAATAAAAAGTTAAAAATCCAAATGTCAAAAAAAGAAAACAACAAGAATAGAAGATAAAAAAGAAAGGGGAAGCTTAGAAATAACTAGGCAAAAATCTGTAAAATGTCAAATAGGAGAGCAAGAACAAGAAGAAAATCTAATATAATAATAGAAACTATGAGCAATAAAACTTTTGCAACAGTTAGCATTTCATTGATTATAGTTATAATAATATGTCTTGCAATAATGAAAATTTTGAATGTAGTAGAAACAAAAAAGATAGCAGAAGAACAAAAAAGAATTGAATCGCAGATAGAAGAAATATATACATCTACAGAACTAAGAATGGAAAGCTTGGACTATTATAAAACAAATCAAATAATTAGGTTATCTGCAGTTGGAGATATTTTGTGTGGAAACAATTTACAAAAGTATGGAAAAGACTATAATAGCATTTTTACAGACATATCAAAGTATTTTAAAGATTCAGACTTAAGCTTGGGAACTTATGAAACAAACATAACAGAAGAAACAAAGGCTTTTGCAGATGCAGTTAGTAAAAGTGGAATAGATTTTGTAAGCATAGCTCATAACCATTCACTAGATAAAGGAATAGATGGATTAAATGCGACAAAAGAATACTTAGAAAATATAGGAATACAAACAGTAGGAATCTCATCAGACACTCCAGAAAGCAGAGTAAAAATAATAGAAATAAAAAACACTAAACTAGCAATCTTAGCATACACCTATGATAATGGAAAACAAGGGGTAAACATTTATCAGGAAGAATTGGTAAAGCAAGACTTAGAATATGCAGAAAAAAATGCAGCAATATCAATAGTCATGATGCATTGGGGAGATGTAAACACTAACGAAATAAGTGCAAAGCAAGAAGAACAAGCGAAATTCTTAATCAGTTGTGGAGCTGACATCATAATAGGAGCTCACCCTTCAGCAGTTCAAAAAATGACTGTAATACAAAACAGTGATTTTAAAGATTGTTTTATAGCATATTCCATAGGTGATTATACATCAGATTTTACAATAGAAAATGCAAATTTAGAACTAATATTAAATATAGAAATATTTGTAGATAAGGAAGGAAAAGCCTCTCTATATAAAGTAGATTATACACCAGTTTATATGTATGACAAAGGAAGCCAAGTAACAACAGAAAGATATAAAATACTTGATATGAAGAAAGAAATAGCAAATTATGGACAAGAAAATAGTGATATAGATAAAAAAACTTATGAAAAATTGGTAAGAGGAGCAGATAGATTAAATTCAATATTAGGTAAGACGAATTAAAAAAATCAAGAAAACAAAAAATGAAAGGACTAAAAATGAAAGTAGGATTTATATCATTAGGTTGTAGCAAAAATTTAGTAGATACTGAGATGATGATAGGGCTATTTAGCAAAAATGAATTTGAAGTAGTAAATAATCCAGAAGAAGCTGAAATTATAGTAATAAACACTTGTGGCTTTATTGAACAAGCAAAAGAGGAAGCCATAAACACTATATTAGAGATGGCAGAATACAAAAAAGGAAAATGTAAGGCATTAATTGTAACAGGATGTTTGGTAGAAAGATATAAAGAAGAACTAATAAAAGAAATTCCAGAAGTAGATTTATTTATAAAATTTAGTGATTATAACACATTTTGGACACAAGTGCAAAATGTAATAGAAAAAATAAGCGAAACAAATGAAAACATAAAGGCTCAAAGTATAACACCAAAAAGTATAGAACAAAAAAATATAAACAATAAAAATATAAAAATAAAGCATAATAATGAATTAGATTTTTTAAATCGAGTTCTTACAACAGGATGTAATTATGCCTTCGTACGAATAGCAGAAGGGTGTGATAATTTTTGCACATTTTGTGCTATACCATATATCAGAGGAAGGTTTAACAGCAGAACAGAAGAAGACATTTTAGAAGAAGTGAAAAAAATTACAAAACAAGGAATAAGTGAAATAATCTTAATAGCACAAGATACAACTAAATATGGTATCGACATATATGGAAAACCAAAATTAGCAGAATTAATACATAGAATTAGTAAAATAGAAGAAGTAAAATGGATTAGGTTTTTATATTCATATCCAGAAACAATAACAGAAGATTTAATAAAAGAAGTAAAAGAAAATAAAAAGGTTTGTAAATATTTTGATATACCAATGCAACATATATCAAACAGTATATTAAAAAGAATGAATAGGAAAACAACTAGCAATAGTATAAAAGAATTAATCCAAAAATTAAGAAAAGAAATTCCAAATGTAATAATAAGAAGTACATTAATGGTAGGATTTCCGGGAGAAACAGAAAAGAATTTTGATGAATTATATGAATTTGTAAAATGGGCAAAATTTGATAAGTTAGGTTGCTTCACCTACTCAAAGGAAGAAGGAACTGGAGCATACACAATGAAAGAGCAAATACATCCATCTACAAAAAAATCAAGATATAACAAAATTATGAAATTACAACAAGAAATTTCAAAAGAAAATTTGTCAAAGTTTATTGGAAAACAATATGAAGTATTAATAGAAGATGCAATAGTAAATGATAATAATGAAGTTTATTTCGTGGGAAGAAGTTATATGGATGTACCAGAAATAGACGGATATATTTACTTGCAGGGCGAAGCGGAAATTAATACCTTTGTAAATTGTAAAGTTACAGATGTAAGTGATGAATATGATTTAATAGGAAAAATAATTTAAGAAAGCTTTAGCTAACTATTTTTTAGTTAGCTAAAGTTTTTTTGTTTATATACTTCCGGCTATGCCGGTAGTAGCAAAGGCTTTAGCTTTGTAATAGACAAAACTCCCTTCAT
>CANQXO010000049.1 GCA_947627825.1 uncultured Clostridia bacterium | reverse complement strand
ACTGGTATAACAATAGGAGCACGCTTCGAATATAGCATAGTAGATACAGGCAAAGAAAAATTAATTATAGCTACAGAACTTGTAGAAAAAGTAATGAAGCTAGCAGAAATAGAAAATTATAAAACTGTAAAAACAATAAAAGGAACAGAATTAGAAGGTGTTTTATGTAAGCATCCATTTATGGATAGAACATCAAAAGTAGTATTAGGAAGTGAAACAACTGTAAATGTTGATTTAGCAGAAGGAACAGGTGCAGTTCATACAGCACCTGCCTATGGTAAAGAAGATTATTTGCAAGGATTAAAAGATAAGCTTCCAATGATAGCTGCAATAGACAATAAAGGACATCAAACAGAAGAAGCAGGACCATTTGCAGGTTCGTTCTACGCTAAATCTAATAAAGAAATAACAAATTGGCTTGAAGAAAATGGTTACTTGCTAAAAAAGACACCAATAACTCACTCATACCCACACTGTTGGAGATGTAAAAAGCCAATAATCTTTAGAGCAACTCCACAATGGTTTGCATCAATAGATGGATTTAGAGATGAAGTATTAAAAGCAATAAAAACAGTAAAATGGCACCCATATTGGGGAGAAGAAAGAATGTCTGAAATGATAAAAGGAAGAAACGATTGGTGCATATCAAGACAAAGAACTTGGGGAGTACCACTTCCAATTTATTATTGCAAGGAATGTGAAGAGCCTTTTGTTACAGATGAATCTATATCTAAATTGCAAGAATTAGTAAAAGAAAAAGGAACAAACTGTTGGTGGGATATGGATACAAAAGACTTAATGCCAAAAGGAGCAAAATGTCCAAAATGTGGTTGCACAGAATTTACAAAAGAAACAGACATAATGGATGTTTGGTTTGACTCAGGTTCAACACATCAAAGTGTGTTAGTAGAAAGAGGCTTAGATTACCCAGCAGACTTATATTTGGAAGGAAACGACCAATATAGAGGTTGGTTCCAGTCATCACTTTTAACGGCAGTAGCAAGCACCGGAATAGCACCATATAAGGAAGTTTTGTGTTGTGGATTTGTTGTTGATGGAGAAGGCAAAAAAATGTCAAAAAGCCTTGGAAACGGTGTATCTCCAATAGATGTATCAAATAAATATGGAGCCGACATATTAAGGCTTTGGGTTCTTTCAGCAGATTATTCAATGGATGTAAGTTTATCAGATGATATATTGAAAGGTATTTCTGATGTATATAGAAAAATAAGAAATACTGCAAGGTATATATTAGGAAACACAAGCGATTTTAATCCAGACAATCCAGTTGACTATAAAGACCTTGAAGAAATTGATAAATGGGCATTAACAAGACTAAACAAATTAATAAAAAATTGTATAAAAGATTATGATAATTATGATTTTGGAAATTGTTATCACGACATAAATCAATTCTGCGTAGTTGATATGAGTAGTTTCTATTTAGACATAATAAAAGATAGACTATATACAGAAAAGGCAGACTCTAAAGCAAGAAGATCAGCACAAACAACAATGTATTATATTTTGCAAGCTTTAGTAAAAATATTAACACCAATGATTTCTTTCACAGCTGAAGAAATATGGAAATCAATGAAGCACACAAAAAATGAACAAGTAGAAAGCCCAATGCTTACAAGTTATCCAACACCAAATAAAGAGTGGGATAATGAAGAATTATCAAAAAAATGGGAAGAAATCATAAAAGTAAAAAATATAGTAGCAAAAGAATTAGAGCTAGCTAGAGCAGAAAAGACAATAGGAAATTCATTAGACGCAAAAGTTACAATTTATGCAGAAGGCGATGAATACAAATTCTTAAAAGAAAATGAAGCATTACTAAAAACTGTTCTAATTGTATCTGGTCTAAAAATAGAAGAAAATAATAGAAAGCTAGAAGTAAAATTAGGCGTAAAAGTAGAAAAGGCAGACGGTGAAAAATGCGATAGATGTTGGTCGTATGATGAACACACAGAAGATGGACTATGTCCAAGATGTAGAGAAGTATTAAAAAAATAAAAAAATTAGAAAAATTTGTAAAAATAATTGACATTGATTAAAATATATGTAAAAGGAAAACTAAAATGGAATTAAGCGAATTTAATTACGAACTACCAGAAGAATTAATAGCACAAGTACCAATAAAACAAAGAGATGAATCAAGACTAATGGTACTAGATAGAGAAAATAAAACAATAGAAGATAAAATATTTAAAGATATAATAGACTATTTAAAACCGGGAGACTGCTTAGTTAGAAACAACACTAAAGTAATACCAGCAAGATTATATGGAAAAAAAGAAACAGGAGCCAATGTGGAATTTGTGCTTTTGCACAATATAGAAGGCGATATTTGGGAGAGCATGGTAAGACCGGGAAACAAATTGCATACAGGTGCAAAAGTAATATTTGGAGATGGCTTGCTTAAAGCAGAAATCTTAGATAGCCTAGAAGGTGGAACAAGAAAAGTAAAATTTTTCTATAATGGAATTTTTAATGAAATATTAGACAAAATTGGACTAATGCCTCTTCCACCATATATACATGAATCTTTGAAGGAAAAAGACAGATATCAGACTGTATATGCAAAATGTGATGGCTCAAGTGCTGCACCAACAGCAGGACTTCACTTTACACCAGAATTATTAAAAAAGATAGAAAGCAAGGGTATTGAAATTGCTAATGTAACACTTCATGTTGGAATAGGAACTTTTAGACCAGTAAAAGAAAAAAATATAGAAGACCACCACATGCATACAGAACACTATTATATAAAACAGGAAGACGCTGACAAAATAAATAAAGCAAAGCTTTCAGGACACAGAGTTATTTCAGTAGGAACAACATCTTGCAGAACTTTGGAAACAGTAGCAGATGAAAAAGGTTTAGTAAAAGAAATAGAAGGAGACACAGGAATATTCATTTATCCGGGTTATAAATTCAAATGTATAGATGCACTTATAACAAATTTTCATTTACCAGAATCAACTTTACTAATGTTAGTATCAGCATTTGCAGATAAAGATTTTATACTCTCAGCATATAAACACGCAGTAGAAGAAAAGTATAGATTTTTCAGCTTTGGAGATGCAATGCTTATAAAGTAAAATAATAAAATGAAAGGAAAATAAAAATGTCAAACCCAGCAGTAACTTATGAACTATTACATATAGACAAACAAACAGGTGCAAGACGAGGAATAGTACATACTCCACATGGAGACATACAAACACCAATATTTATGCCTGTTGGAACACAAGCAACTGTTAAGTCAATGACAGTTGAAGAACTAAAAGAAAATGGAGCACAAATAATTTTATCAAATACATATCATTTATATTTAAGGCCGGGAAGCAAGCTAGTTAGAAAAGCAGGAGGACTACATAATTTTATGAGATGGGACAAGCCTATTCTAACAGACTGCGGTGGATTTCAAGTATTTAGTTTAAGTGATTTAAGAACAATATCAGAAGATGGAGTTGAGTTTAAATCTCATTTAGATGGAAGTAAACACTTTTTCTCACCAGAAAAAGTAATAGAAATAGAAGAAGATTTAGGTGCAGACATTATAATGTCATTTGATGAATGCTGTCCATATCCTTCAAGTTACGAATATACAAAAGACTCAATGGAAAGAACAACTAGATGGGCAAAAAGATGTAAAGAAGCACACAAAACAGAAAATCAAGCATTATTTGGAATTATACAAGGCGGTTTTTATAAAGATTTAAGAGAAAAATCAGCCAAGGATTTAATAGAATTGGACTTGCCGGGATATGCAATAGGAGGCATAAGTGTAGGAGAACCTAAAGAAAAATTCTTAGAAATGCTACAATATACAGCACCATTAATGCCAGAAAATAAACCAAGGTATTTAATGGGAGTAGGTTCACCAGATTATTTAATCGAAGCGGCAATGGCAGGTATAGATATGTGCGATTGTGTACTTCCAACAAGAATTGCTAGAAACGGAACAGCAATGACTTCACACGGAAAAATAGTTGTAAGAAACGCAACTTATGCAGAAGACTTTACCCCATTAGACCCAGAATGTGACTGTTATACATGCAAAAATTATACTAGAGCATACTTAAGACACTTGGTAAAATGTAATGAAATTTTAGGAGATAGATTACTTTCAATTCATAACATAAAATTCTTGACTAATTTAATGGAAAGAGTTAGAATGGAAATTGAAAATGACAACTTGAAAAATTTTGCAAAAGAATTTTACTTAAAATATGGATATACTAAAGAGGAGGATAAATAATGAATCTAATTGACGAAAATGAACTACAACCTAAAAAAGACAAAAAAAAGTTATCATTAACAATAGTATCAGCTCTAATTATATTACTTATAATACTAGCAATTTTATTATTCTTTTATATACAAGTATTATTAAAAGAAATGTTTAAGGTAAGAATTGACGGGGTATCTAATACAGAAGCAAGTCGAAAAGTTGGACTATTTGATATAAAAAATGGAAAAGTCTATACATCAATAAGAGATATATGTAAATTTGTAGGATACAACGACTATGGCGGAGGCTACAAACAATTTACAGAGGACAGATCAAAATGTTATATAAATAATCAAAAAGAGGTTGTTTCTTTTGCATCTGGGTCAAAAGAAATAATAAAATATCCATTGGATGAATTTGACCTACCACAAAAATATGAAATTGATGAAGAAATAATATTAGATGGAGAAAAACTTTATATAAGCCCAGAGGGATTAGAAAAAGCCTTCAATTTAACTATATCTTATGATGAAGAAAATAACACAGTAAAAATTAACACTTTAAAATATATAGCAAATTATTATGAAACTACATATAGTCAAGTTTGTTTAGAAAAATCAGAATTTGATGAAAGCGTAATATTCAATAACGAAAAAGCTACTTTGCAAAATCTTTTTGTAACAAAAGATGAAGCTACAGAACTATTTGGAGTATCATCATTAAATAGCAATGGAGAGTTGGAACAAGTAATTTCGTCTAGGTATGCACAAGTAGAGTATATGGAAGGAACAGAAGACTTTATTGTTACAACAGAAGACAAAAAAGTAGGAGTCATTGGAAAAGACGGAACTACTAAAGTAAAGCCAGATTATGACACAATAAATATTATAGATAGGATCGTAGGATTATATTTAATATCAAGTAATAACAAACAAGGAGTAGTTGATTTAGAAGGAAATATAATAGTTCATCAAGACTATGACAGTATAGGACTAGATGAAGATTCTTATGATGATTTTAATATAACAAATAGATTCTTATTATTAGATAATTGTATACCAGTAAAACTTAATAATAAATGGGGATTAATTGATAAAACTGGTGAAACAATTGCACCAGTACAATATGATGGAATAGGATGCTCTGAGGTACCAGAAACAGGTGAGAAAAATACAAATGGAGTAGTAGTAATTCCAGGTATTAAAGGCATAACAATAGAAGTTGACCAAGTAATGCAGGAAGTAGGAAAAGACAACAAAATTAATACTACGATAATAAAAAAATATGGAATTATAAATGCTAATAATGGACAACTCATGATTAATACAGAACTTAATTCAATATATGCAATAACAACTCAACAGGTTACAAGATATTATATGTCTGCAAGCAATCAAGTATATGATATAATAGACTTCTGGAATGAACACAGCACACCATCTAGGGAAAATAACAATTCTTCTAATACAACAAATGTAAATAATAACAATCTAAACACAAATAATAATGAAAATTTAAACAACAACGCAAACTCAAACAATAATGAAAATTTAAACAATAACACAAATAATGCAGATATAAATAACAACACAAATTCAAATAATAACTCATCAAATAATGAAGGAAATAATAGAGAAGTAAATTCAGGAAATACAACTGCATAGATAAAAAAATAAGAAGGATGAAATAGAATATGGAAGTAAAAGATGTTTTAACAACAATAATATTAATAATATTAATCTTTGTAATATATTATATGGTATCTATGCAAAGAAAAAAAGAACAAAAAGAAATAAAAAAAATGCAAGATAATTTAAAAAAAGATGACAAAGTAATTACATACTCAGGTCTAGCTGGTGTAATTGAAGAAATAAAAGATGATAGGGTAATATTAAAAACATATCCTGATAATATAAAAATATCAGTAGAAAAATGGGCAATAGCAGGAATAGACGACAGAACAATAAAGTAATAAAACATATACACTTCACATATATTTTAACAAGTTTAAAAGAAAGGTGGAAGTGTATATGGAAAGCATAAAAAAAGTAGAGGGAAACTCAAAATCGAGCAATTTACTAAAAATAATAAAAGGAAGTATAATATCATTAATATTATCTCTAATTATGTTATTAATAACAGCAATTATTCTTACTTATACAGATGTGTCAGAAAATATAATACCATCAGCAATAATAGCAATTTCAGCAATAAGTATATTAATAGGAAGTATTATAAGTTCTAAAAATATTAGCAAAAATGGACTTATAAATGGAGCTTTGGTAGGATTAATTTATATGATGGTGATATACTTATTATCAAGCATAGCAGTAACAGGATTCGAAGTAAATATGAAAACTGTAATAATGATGTTAGCTTCAATAATTGCAGGAATAATTGGTGGAATAATAGGAGTAAATTTACGCAAACAATGAAGGGAGGATGTGTTAATTAAAAATTAACATAAAATGCAGAAATGAAAGCACAAAAAAAATTAAATGTAGTTCTTATTGTATTAGTAATTATATTAATATCAATAATATCATTTGTAGGAATATTTCGTTTAGAAAAAAATGAAATGAAGAGTATTTTACCTGACTATATTCTAGGAACTGATATAAGCGGTTATAGAAAAATAGCATTAGAGGTAGTAAGTCAAGAAAATGAAACTGATAGTGAGACACTTTCTTTAGGAGAAGTGTCTGTATCTGGAGAAGAAAATGTAACTGAAAACGATCAAAATGCAGTAGTCGACGAAAACTCTGTAGATGAAAATACTACTAACCAAAGTGAAGAGGAAATATCAAACGAAAAAGCAGAACAATATTTAAAAGCAGCAAAAATAATAAAAGAAAGATTAAAAAGTTTAAAAGTAGAAGATTATAAAATATCATTAAATATAGAAACAGGAAAAATTGAACTAGCATTGCCAGAAAATGACCAAACAGACATTATATTATCAGATATTGGAGCTGTTGGAAATTTCACAATTTCAGATACAAATACAGGGGAAGTTTTAATTACTAATAAAGATGTTAGAAATGTAGAAATTAAAGAAGAAACAGTATATGGATATAAGACAGTAGTAATGAATATAAAATTTACTGCAGGTGGAAGTAGAATATTTAAGAACATTACAGCTAATTATGGTGAAAATGCAACAATTGAAAAAGAAGTGGAAAACACAGTTGATGAAACTCAGACAGAGTCTACTGAAACAAATGAAAGTGTAGACAATACTACAGAGGAGACTGCAAGTAATACAGAAACAGTTGCTAAAACAGTCGCTTTAAAAATTGATGATGTAGAGTTATTGACAACGGGATTTCCAGAAATAGTAGAAAATGGAGTATTAACACTAACATTAACAACTTCAACTGATGAAGAGGAAATACTAAATTCAAAATATAGTGGAATGAATGTTGCTACTATAATGGAAAACGACCCTTTACCATTTGAATATGAAGTAACAGAAAATGTATATTTAGAATCAACAGTAGATATAACTGAAATAAAAACAGTAATATGTATATTAATATTTATTGTATTACTAATTACAATAGCAATGATAATCAAATTTAAAATGAAAGGATTACTATCTTCTATTTTATCAATTGGATTTGTAGCATTACTTCTAATAGTTATTAGATATACAAATGTAACAATGTCATTAGAAGGAATACTAGCAGTCGGATTAGCATTCTTTGTAAACACAGTATTTAATTATATATTACTAACACAATTAAAAGGAAATTTGAGCAAAGAAGAAAAAGTTGAAAAGTATATGTATTCAATGAAAAAGTATTCACTAATAACTTTACCTTTATTAATATTATCAATAGTATGCTGTTTTACCAATTGGGATACAATTTATAGCTTTGGAATGGTAACATTTTGGACAATTATAATCAGTTTATTATACAATTTAATTGTTACAAATTTACTAGTTAGAAATAAATAAGGTAAATATTAATCAAGAATAAAAAATATATTATACGAGAAAGGAATTACTAGTAGAAATGAAAAAAAGAGTATTATATATATCATTAGTCATAATATTCGTTATTGCATTAATAATTACAATGACTGTTGGATTAAAGGTAAATTTAGAATATACAAAAGGATGCACAGTAACATTCAGTGTAGGAAAAGAAATAAAATTAGAAGATATAGAACTGATAGCATCAGATATCTTTGGAAAAAATAATTTTTTAGTACAACAAGTTGAAATGTTTAATGATAGTGCCTTAATCAAAACAACAGAGCCAATTACAGATGAACAATTACAAGTATTATGTAACAAATTAAATGAAAAATATGGAGTAGAATTAACTACAGATACATTTGAAATTAAATATCATTCTAATATAAGATTAAGGGATATTATAGAGCCTTATATGGTACCAGTAGGTTTATCTACACTATTGATATTAGCATATTATGCAGTAAGATATAAGCATGCAAAGAAAATGATAGAACTTTTAAAATATCTTGTTATATCAGAAGGCATATTATATAGTTTATATGCAATAGGAAGAATACAAGTAAATGGAATAACTATACCAATAGCATTAATATTATATAGCATTGTTATAGTAATCTATACAACTATTTCAGAACTAGAACTAAACTCTAAAAAAGAAGCATAAAGTAACAAAAAAATAATAGATTAAACAATAAATAATATAAACATTCTTTAATTTTAATTTATACTAAATTAAAAAGTTAAGCTTTTAAAGTCAGTATAAATAAAACAAAATTTTAAAGAATGTTTTTTATAATTTAGAAGACAAATTGCATTATAAGAAGGATAAATTAAAGTAAATTAATAATATATTACAAAAACTTTACAAAAAAATAAAATTTTTGAAAAAATCTATTGACTTAGTATCTTAAATGTGTTAATATTAAAGTGTACTGAGGAAATTAGTTAATACACTTACGAAGCAAGATAATACATAAAAAACTAATTTTTTATTTTTTGCTCTCTAAACGAATACATCTTTTTACATATTTTATATGTAATTTTTTTAAAACCTACATATTATATAATAAGTAAATTAATTTTAAAATATTTTAAGTTAATTTATAAAACAAAAAAATATTAAAAAAGGTGTTGACTTTTAAGAATGAGCATAGTATAATATAGAGCGTTCGGTATTAAAAATGCTGAACAAAAAGTACATTGAAAAATAAACAATGAATCTTTTGAGAGACCAATAAAATTGCGGTAGTAAGATTCAAAGCTATATAAAACTTATGTAAGCAATTATATAAGTAGATATAAAGCGATGAACTAAAGTACTACCAAATCAAAACAGAATTTAAAATGAGCTAAGACTCAAATATAACCCAAGTTAAGAAATTAATGAAGGGATTTAATATGAGAGTTCGATCCTGGCTCAGGATAAACGCTGGCGGCGCACATAAGACATGCAAGTCGAACGAACTTAATCGAAAGTTTACTTTT
>CANQXO010000048.1 GCA_947627825.1 uncultured Clostridia bacterium | reverse complement strand
GGGTGACTAGCTCAGTTGGTAGAGCAGCTGACTCTTAATCAGAAGGTCCAGGGTTCGATCCCCTGGTTGCCCACCAAAAAATAAGGTAGAGATTTTTCTCTGCTTTTTTGTTTTGATTAGCGTTAATTTGTATGCAAATTATTGCAATCAATGTTTTTATATGATATATACTTATATAAAATAATTGATATAAAATATAATGGAGGTTTTTATGGACCGTATTAGTATAATTGGTGGAAGCGGTACAGGTAAAACAACATTAGCAAATAATTTAGGAAAACAACTACACTTGCCTACATATCATTTAGACGGTTTATGTCATTTGCCAAATTGGGAAAAAATAAATAAAGAAGAACGAGATAAAATTATTTTGCAAAAAATCAATGAAGACAAATGGATTATAGATGGAACTTATTTTTCTACATTAAAGCGTCGTTTAGAAAAATCAGATTATATTATTTTTTTAGATTATTCAACTATTGCACAATTAAAAGGTATCGTAGGCAGATTTTTTAAATTGCGTGGTAAGGAAAGGCCTGAAATTCCTGGTTGCAAAGAAAAATTAAGTTCCGAATTTTTCTGGTGGTAGTTAAATGGAGGAAAAATAAAAGACCTATAATTATTGAAAATTTGAAAGAAATTGACAGTAATAAAGTTCACATTTTTAAAACAAAAAGAGAGCTTAATAAATGGTTTGAACAAGAGTTTAATGCAAAAATAAATTATTAAATTATAAAAGGAGGTAATTATGCTACATAAAATGAAATTAAAAGAAGCTCCATTTGAAAGTATAAAAAGTGGTGAAAAAACTGTAGAATTTAGATTGTTTGATGAGAAAAGACAGCAAATAAAAATTGGAGACCAAATTGAGTTTTCCAAATTACCTGATTTACAAGAGAAATTATTAGTTGTCGTTGATGATTTATATAGAGAAGCAACTTTTGAAGAATTATTTAAAAGACTATATTCTGACGAAAAAGATATAGCAGATAAAACAAAAATGATGCATGAAATATATTCACCAGATGAAGAAAAAGGATATGGTGTTCTAGGAATAAAAATATCATTAATTAACAAATGACTTTAGTATACATATTGCTTACTCAAAAATGGTAACAAATATAGTAACCTTATTTAGGAGATTCAAAATATGATGTACAAATACACATATACAACACCTAAGCAATTTTCAAATATTATAATGAACAGTGATGGAAAATATTTAACAGGATTATGGTTTGAAAATTCTAAAGACTCAAAAAAACATAATTTAAGCTGTGAGGAAAGGATTCTTCCAATTTTCCAAGAAACTATTAAATGGCTTGATTTATATTTTAGTGGAAAAAGGCCTAATTTTATCCCCAAATATAGAATGGAAAATTTAACTCCTTTTAGGAGTGAGGTTTTAGATATTGTAAAAAATATAGAATATGGAGATTTATTAACCTATAATGATATTGCTACAACTATTGCACAAAAAAGAGGAATTAAGAAAATGTCTTCACAAGCTGTTGGTGGTGCTGTAGGCTCAAATCCTATATGTATTATTATTCCATGTCATAGAGTAATTGGAAGTAACAATAACCTTGTCGGATATGGAGGCGGTTTAAAAAACAAATTTGAATTATTAAAACTAGAGGGCATTGATATTTCTAAGTATTTTATTCCAAAGGAGGCATAATTTATGACCAGATGCAGTTGGTGTAATTTGAAAAATCCAAAGTATATTGAATATCACGATAACGAGTGGTGTAAGCCCAATTTTGATGATAAATATTTATATGAAATGTTGATTTTAGAATGTTTTCAAGCCGGCTTATCTTGGGAATGTATTTTAAATAAAAGAGATTATTTTAGAACTGCGTATGATAATTTTGATATTGACACTATTTGCAATTATGATGATACAAAAATTAATGAATTGCTTAACAATCCACTCATTATAAGAAATAAATTAAAGATAGTTGCAAGCATAAAGAATAGCCAAGTTTTTAAGGATATTATAAATGAGTATGGTACATTTTATAACTATTTAAAAACTTTTACTCATGGTAAAATTATTTATGAAATTGGTAAAACAACTAATAGTCTTTCAGATGCTATCTCTAAGGACCTGCAGAAAAAAGGAATGAAGTTTGTTGGTAGTACAACTATTTATTCTTATTTACAAGCTGTAGGAATAATTTATTCACATGAAAAAGACTGTTTCTTATACAAATAAGAAACAGTCTTTTATTAACACTCTAAATTAATAATTTTTTGTATTTGTGCTTTTGTATTTGCCTAATTTATTTTCTATTGCTTATATCCAAATTTGCTTAATCTTTCTTTTTCTTCTTCAGATAAATTTTTAAAAAATTCTGCTAATCCATTGACATTTTGATTATTGATAAATTCGAAATATTTAACTCTATCATCCTTGGTGATGACAATTGGAGCTATATCATTTTTAATTAATTCATAATTTAAAAGTAATCTTCCTGTTCTACCATTCCTGTCTTCAAAAGGATGTATTCTTTCAAATTCTATGTGGTATTTTGCAATTTTCATAAAAATATCTTGCTCATCGTGGTTGTAATTGTAAACAAAATAATTCATTAAATTTGGAATTTTTTCAGCTTCTGGTGGAATGTATTCTGTACCATTAATAAAAACTTGTATTTTTCTATATCCTTTTGTATCTTTTATATCTTGGTTTATTGTTTCATTTAATTCTTTTATAAATCTTTCATCAAATTCTTTGTTTGTTTCCAAATTTTTAAAAACGACTTCTAATGCTTTTTTATGGTTAATAGCTTCATATATTTCTCTAGGCTCTTTTCCTTGTATTTTAAAACTATTATCATTGTATAGAATTGCATAAGTCTCAGCATAGGTTAGTGTGCTACCTTCAATTCCATTTGAGTGATATGTGCTCCTTGTAATTAGGTCTTCTAGATATTCTTTATGGTTTAATATAAACTCTAAAATAGTCATATTTTCCCTCCAATTTTTACTATTCAACTTCAATTAATTCGTAATCCTTTGTTCCAATACCTAATTCTTCGGCGGCATCAATTGTATGAGTTCCGAATCTTGAGTTTATTCTTTCTAGTAAATGGTCTTTTCCTGGGTCATTTGAATTTTTTACTAAGTCAATACAAGCTTGGTCAATTGCCACTGGGTCTATAGAAGCTAATATTCCTATATCTTTCATACATGGGTCTTCTGCTACATTGCAACAATCACAATCTACACTCATGTTACACATTACATTTATATATGCAATATTTTCACCAAACAAATTTACGACACTGCTTGCTGCATCTGCCATAGATTCCAAAAATTTTATTTGGTCAGTTTGGAACATTTCTTCATAACTTGCATTTTCTTTTCCTGCACAGTGAATATATCTTTTTCCTCTTCCTGAAGCAACTCCTATTGATAGTTGCTTTAATGCTCCTCCGTAGCCTCCCATTGGATGACCTTTAAAATGTGATAAAACAAGCATTGAATCGTAATTATCTATGTGATTTCCTACATAGTTTTTCTTAATTATTTTTCCATTTGGAATTTCTAAAACTTTATCTTCTCCTTCACTGTCCATAATATCTACTGTGAAATATTTCGTCCAGCCATGTTCCTCCATTAATTTATTATGTTTTTCTGTGGTGTCTCTTGCTCCATCATAAGCAGTATTACATTCAACTACCGTTCCATTAACTGCTTCTACTATTTCTTTCACCATTTCTGGTCTAATATAGTTTTGATTGCCTCTTTCTCCTGAATGTAACTTAACAGCTACCCTTCCTTTTAAATGTCTATTTAAAATGTTATACATTTTAACAATATTTTCTGGTGTAATATTTTTTGTAAAATATACTTTTGATTTTTCCATAAAATTTTTCATCGCATAATTTAATAATATTTTAATTATTTTATTATACGAATTTCTCCTTTCTTTTCTTATTTTTATTATTAGTATAATATCACAAAATTTAGTAATTAATCAAGTTTTTTTAATTTTTTTCAAATCTTATCATATTTCTTGCTTTTATCAGCATATCATGTTAAAATATGAAAGTAGTAAAAATATAATTATATTTTACCTTATATTAATACCTAAAGTGGGTGACAATATGATAGAAATACTTGAACTTACTAAAGATAATGAAAACGATTATATAGACCAAGTAGCAGACTTAGAACAACTTGTACTTGAACAAATGAATAAAGAAGGACGAATTGGCCAGCTATTTATAACAGGAAAACAAGATATATCTTCTTATGTTCATTCTAATGAAAATAGCGTATTTATTGCTGTTAATGGCTTACATCAAGTTATTGCAGTTACATATATTACTCAAGGTCAAAAGCCTTTTACATACAACGATATAACAAAATATTTTAAGTTTTCTGATGAATACAAACAATTTGTAAAATCTCAATATCCTGATTTTAATTCATACTTAAATGATTTATTGGAAACTTACAAATTAAAGTTAGATGCTTTTGACTATTCTAAAACGAAAGTTCTTTCTGAATATCCTGAATTTCATAGCATTCACGATTTTCTTGAAAATGAACTTTCTGAAAATGGTTTTCATGAAAAAAGTATTTTAAGGGATAAGCTTAATCAGTATTCAGCTGAGTATATTGCTGAAAATTATGGTCCAAATGAACAAAAAAAGTATGAACAGTTTTATTGGTTTACTGCAAGTGATATTGCTAAAGAATTTGGAAAAGTCATTAATCCTCAAAAGCCGATAGTTCAAGACTATGAAGCATTTCTTTCACAAGAATATGATGAAGTTTTAAATAGTGGTCCTCTTATAATACATGAAAAACCTTCTTTTGATGTATCAAAATACTTTAATGCAAACACAAAAAACTCAATCGAATTAGATACTTATTTAACTGCTCCTTCTAGCAGAAATTCGGGCATTGCTAAGATTATTGTTTATGAAGGAATTAAAAAACACATAGATACTTTCTTTAAAAATCCTAACAATAATGAAATATTTTTATGTTCGACTTTGCATAGAGATAATATTTCGTCTAGGTGCGTTTCGGAGTTTTTTGGCCTTACTGATAGCTTATTCGTAAATCGTAGGCAAAATCGTGATAGAGAAGTTCATATTTGTCAAATTTCAAGAGAAAAATATCAAGAATATTTATCACATATAGAAAACAAGTTAGCAGTATTATATGGTTACAATCCAACTCATAAAACAATTACTGACAGTATTAGAAAACAAGTTTTACAAGAACAAATAGATTATGAAACTGCTACACTTCAAAAGCTTACAGTTTCATTAACAACAACTGGCCATTTTAAAAGTTTCAATGGTACACTTGCTAGTATAAAGCAATCAAAAATAAGTAAAATGATTAATGATTTAAATCAGCTAAAAGGAGATGTTGATTATGGAGAAATCTAATTATATTTGGCCTATTGAGCCTAAGTACAAAGTAGCAGAACATGATAAATATGGCATCAGAAAAAATCACTATGTCTTATTCAAAGAAAGAGCTCATTCTGGATTTGATATTACTGCTGATATTGGCACTGAAGTCCATCCTATTTCTTCTGGTAAAGTTTTACTTGCAGAGTTTGATGGAACTACCACTGAAGGCTTTGATGCTTTTAATGATGGTTATGGAAATAAAGTTGAAATTTTAAATGATGATGGTAGACGCGTTGTTTATGGTCATTTAAGAGAAATATTAGTAAAGCCTGGAGATGTTGTTACTACTAGCACTGTGATTGGCAAAACAGGTTCTTCTGGAGGTTCGAGAGTTCCTCACCTTCATCTAGAAATTAGAAAATCAAATACTGAGGAAACTGGTTTAGATTATACTTTAAATCCATTAGAACTTCTACCTGAAATTGATTTGTCTAGTTTAAATAAGGAATTTACTTTAGAGCCTTATGCTTCTTTATGGAGAATCCTTGTTTCTGATAATCCTTGGAGTTTTACTAAACAAGATATTCCATACGCAGATGACCCTAATTATATAAGATAATATTTAATATATTAGCCCAAATTGTTAAAAATTTTATCTAACAATTTGGGCTTTTTCTATTACAAACATATTATATTTTTATAAATATTCTTTATCTGATATAATTGGATTTTATTTTATAATTAAGTTATGTGCTTTTTATGGATTTCTACTTATTATTGTTGGTAGTGCATTATATGTATCCGATGAAATAAGTGTTTTAGAAACTACCACTCCATTTTTAAGCAATGATTTATATGTTTCACTAGTGCAACCGTTTGAACCTTTTTGAGTTGTAACTTCTGTTCCTTTAGGCAAAGTGGTATCTGTATTATATTCTGTTTTGCTTGCAATTATGCTAGTAACATTTGACTCAATTACAACTGTATAATCATCATCTTGTTTGATACCATATATATTTATTGTTGCTACACCATCTCCAACCTTGGCTTCAATTTTAATTGGGTATTTTCTATTATTTTTAAACTTAAAATCTAGAGCACCCCACGAAACTGTTGCGTCTTGTCCCTCAGGCACATAAGATGTTTTAAAATAATGGTTGTGCCTATCTGTAATTTCTAAATTTGCTAACAAAACACTATTATATATAGTTGATGAAAGTTGACAAATTCCGCCACCAACATCAAGCACCACTTTTCCTCCAGCATATGCTTTAGCTTCTTTAAATCCATTTTCAATTGTCCTTTTGCCTACAGTTTTATTATATGAAAATTCTTCATTAGGGCTTACAATAGTTCCATTTATTTTATTTGCTGCTAGCACAATATTATTATCCCTATTTATATTGCTTGCATCATAATATGTAGTATAAGTTGCAAGTAAATTTGGAAAAGCATTTTCGCCCAAGTCAGCTACTTTCGTATTTGCCTCTGTAATTTTTAAAGGTAAAATATATTCCTCTTTATCTTCTGATAAAATATTTTTAGCTTCCTCTATACTTATTCCCAATTCCACACCATTTTCATCTGCATGTACTTCTAATGGATTTTGGCTTAAATAAGCATCTTTAGGCTCTTTTTTTATTTCATTTGCAACTTTTTCTATATCAATTTTTTCAGGTTCTTGTTCTGTCGTTGGAATATTTATTATATTATTATTGTCGTTAAGATTTACAATATTATCTATAATTAAATTCTTAAGTTCTTCTTTTTGAATCAATACTCCGGTTTTACCTTTTGATATAATCAGCTCATTACCTTCTACCGAGTAACTATCATCAATTTTTATATCTGGCAACTTGCTTTCAACATCTTTTATACATAAATTTAAACTTTCTTCCTTTATATTAAAATTAATATCTATGTTTCTTTTGAAAAAGTTGCTAAACAATATTGCGTAATTATTAGTAATAATATTTCCTGTCCTACCTATACTAAAAGCTTGCTCTATGCTTTTTTCAATGTCTGGATTTACTCCTAATTGTTCAAAAGAAATATTAAGTTCAAAATCGTCATGTTTTAAAGTTATGCCATTAAGTTGCTTTTCTCTGTAAAGTTTTTTTACAATTTCCTCTGCTTCTAATCTTTCTTTTTTTGAAACATCAACATTACCAACAGAAATATTTTTATATATTTTATTATTAGCTATATTAAGTAGACTAAAAATAACAGATAAAAATAATAATATACCTATTACTATACCTACAATTAACAACTTTTTAACATTTTTCATAATAAAGATTCCTCTCACTATAATTATATTAGCATAGCTGATTTTATTTTACAATTAGGCTGGACTTTTTTTTTTGATTTATATATAATGATTTTGAATTAAATTGTATAACTTATAAATATATATGACAAAATTTATAATTATCTAAAATTTTTGTTGTTATTAATTTATATTAAAAATTTTATTATTATTTATAAATAATTGGAAAAGCAAGAAAGGATGATTTTTATGATAGGAGAAGTTCTTGAAAAAATAAGAAAAGATAAACAAATTTCAAAAACTGATTTAGCTAAAATGACTAATATCAATATTGGTCATCTATCTCATATTGAAAAAGGTGAAAGAAATCCAAGCCATGGGGCATTGAAAAGTTTATGCAATGCTTTAAAAGTTCCTTATCAGCCATTGCTATATACTTACGACAAAAAATTAACTCCTGAGCAACAGGATTATCATTTAGCTAATCATATAAAATATGATGGCATTCCAGTTATTTCAAGTATTGATGGATTTAAAACTTGCCCTCCTGATATGCAAAGTGCGTCTTTTGTGTTGCAAGTTAATAATGATGAGATGAATTCAAAATTAAAAATGGGTTCTTATGCTTATATTGAAATGAACGCTCCTCTTAATAATAAAGATATTGGACTTTTTGAATATGAAGGTAAACTAATTTTTAGGAAATTTATAATAAGAAGAAATGACCTAGTTTTAAGAGCTGATAAAGATGGAATTGAAGATATTGTAGTAACAAAAGATTCAGATTTTTATATAATAGGAAAAGTTTTGGGAACAACAGCAACATAATTTTTATATTATTACAATCAAATAATCTAAAAAAGTTGTAGAATTTGTAGCATTTTAAACTAAAATGTTACAAATTTTACATTTTTGATACATTTTATTAAATCTATTGAATAAAATTGTATTAAAACTTATAATATTAATAGTATCGTTAGTTTAGAGACTTATTGTCTATAATCGTTTTCTAAAATATACACATGAAAAAACTATAATATCAAAAATTAATTTGATTAATAGAAAGGAATTAATTTTATTATGGAATTAGTTAAAAACATATTTTTCAATACAGATAAATTAATTGCAAATTCAACAGTTAAAATTTCATATACTGGTGAATTATTTCAAAATGGAAGTGAAAAGGTTTATGCTCACTTTGGATTTGGAAACAACTGGGACAACTTAACTGAGATTGAAATGACTAAAACAGAATTAGGTTTCCAAGCTGAAATAAATCTTGCAAGTGAAGAAACTTTGAATTTATGTTTTAGAAATACCGATAATGCATGGGACAATAATAATGGCGCTAACTATTCATTTGAAGTTGAAAGTGCTCCTGTTGCTTTAGCTGTTGTAGAAGACCAAGCTATAGAATATCCAAGAAGATTAAGAAAATCATATATTTGGAGTAAAAAAATCAAACTTGCATTATATAGAATATTTAGATATTTCCCAAAATTAATTTCAGGAAATTATAAAAAGACAGCTACAAGTGAAGAGAATGAATAATATTTAATTAATTTTTGCATATAATATTAAATGAATCCTTTTATGGGTTCATTTTGTTTTACTATAACACTTTTATCTAAATTTTTTATAAGATGTTTTAATTTTATATTTAAAAATTGGCAAAATGAAATAAATTTTTTAAATTTGTAAATTTTTCGTGAAAAATTGGTTGACAAAAGTTAATTAATATAGTACAATAGGGTATGTGTCCAACATAACTACTGTTATTTTAGACATGAGTCATTAGCTCAGTTGGTAGAGCACTTGACTTTTAATCAAGTTGTCCGGGGTTCGATTCCCCGATGGCTCACCATTATGTGGCCCCATGGTCAAGCGGTTAAGACATCACCCTTTCACGGTGGAGACATGGGTTCGATTCCCGTTGGGGTCACCAAAATACGCCACTTTAGCTCAGCTGGTAGAGCAACTGACTTGTGGGATAGATGATTATATAAATCATTTTGAACTATCTTGCACCTTTGTAAGGAAACTTACAAAGTGGACATCGCTAAATCGGGGAAGACTAAGTAGAAATATATGTTAATCCCGAGCTAGAAAATTTTATTTTCGAGTGTAGAGACTTTATACGATGTGCCTAAAGTTTTTTCTATGGCAAAGAGAAAGTCCAGACCGCAAACATTGTAAATGGCAATGAAAATTGTAGTGGTATGAATCAGT
>CANQXO010000047.1 GCA_947627825.1 uncultured Clostridia bacterium | reverse complement strand
TGTAATGGAATTCAACTGGTCAAGTGATGAAGCATATAAAAATTCAGGAACAGATTGGAGTGACAACTATGAACCAGAAGATATAAGTAATATAATTGACCAATACGGAGAAGATGCAAAAATAAAAATAACAGAAATAACCTCAAGTTGGGAAAATAAACAGACAGAAGTAGCAACAGAAAGTATAGGAAAATACGGAGGATTTTATATAGCAAGGTATGAAGCCGGAATACCAGCAGAAGCAACAAGTTTTTATACATCTGGAAGTGGAGATTTAACATATAAAATAGATGCAAATGGTCAAAGAGGAGCAACAAATAATGCAGGACTTAATTTAGTAAAAGATTTAAAACCAGTAAGCAAAAAAGAGTACAAGCATGGAATTTTATAACACAGCCAAACTCAAAAATAGTAGCAGAAAATATGTACAAAGGAAACAGTAGTGTAGGAAGTTATTTAGTAGATAATGGTGCATGGAATGTAATATGCAATAGGTTTAATGACATATTAGGAACAAGTGATAGTAAGAAAACTATAACTGATTCAACTAAATGGGGAAATTATACTAATAATACAACAACAGATTATAGCAAAATAAACGGTTTGTGGGCGTTATATGGATACCTAAATACAGGTGCATGGGATTATGCAATAACATATAAAACAGGAAGTGTAGATGCAATTCCTAATGCAAATTATAAAAACGGTGATAAAGCAGGATGGAACAAAATAGAATTAGGAACAGGATTATGTGATGATTTTAAATTATATAATATCTACGATATGGCAGGTAATATGTGGGAATGGACAACAGGACATAACATAAAAAATGGTATCATGTTCGTTGTCCCTCGCGGCGGTAGTTTTAGCTTTGCAGGGAGTGACGATCCGGTCGTCAGCGCACACGGTTACGATGGGCTTACCAGTTACTACAACCGCGTTGGTTTTCGTGTCGTGCTCTATATACAATAAGAATATTGTAAAAAGTATTAATATGTGTTATAATATAGCCATTAAGTAAAATGGAGAATTATAATGGAATTAACAAATAGCCAAGAAGAATATCTAAAAACAATATATTTTTTAAAAAATACAAAAAATGAAATTAGAGTAACTGAAATTGCAAATAAATTAAATAAAACAAAAGCAAGTGTAAATAATGCAATCAATAGCTTAAAACAGTTAAATCTTATTAATTATGAGCCTTATGGACAAATTGAATTAACACAACTAGGTGAAAGTATGGCTCAAAAAATAATTGAAGCCAATGACATTGTAAAATTATTTTTGGTGGAAATATTAGGAGCTGAAAATTCAAATGCAGAAGAAGAAGCCAAATCTATAAAAACAGTATTAAGTGATGATACACTTAATAAGCTTGCTAGATATACTCATAAGGAGTTGGGATTATATAGTTTGGATTGTGGATATGACATTAATAATGAAAAATGTATAAAGTGTGCTAGAAGAAAAGATAGTAAAAAATAAAGCTATATAAAATAATAATAAAAAATATGATAGATGAAAGATAACAAAATAATTATGAAAGGCGAGAGTTTAACTTAATGAAAAAAGTATTAATTGGAATGAGTGGAGGTGTAGATAGCACTGTATCTGCCATTCTTTTAAAAGAAGCAGGATATCAAGTAATTGGAACAACGCTTAATTTGTACCCAAATGTAAGCTGTTGTTCTTATATTGATGTGAAAGAAATTTGCAAAAAGCTTGATATTCCTCACTACATATTAGAAGGAAAAGATGAGTTTAAAAAATTTGTTATAGATGATTTTATTTGCAAATATTCAAATTGTTTAACGCCAAATCCTTGTATAGAATGTAATAGATATTTAAAGTTTGGGCTTATGTATGAAAAAGCGAAAGAAATTGGTTGTGATTATATTGCAACAGGACATTATGCAAAAACTGAATATAGTGATAAATACAATAAATGGGTTTTAAAAAAATCAAAAGCTAGCAAAAAGGATCAAAGCTATGTTTTATGGAATATTCCAAATGGTATGCTTAGTCACATTTTGTTTCCATTATCAGATTTTGAAACAAAAAATGAAATTAGAGCAATTGCTGCTAAACACAATTTAACAGTTGCAAGCAAACCGGATAGTGAAGATATTTGCTTTATTCCTGATGGAAATTACAAAAAGTTTCTTGAAAATAATTCTGATTTAAAACCTAAAGAGGGAAATATAGTAAATAATAATGGCGAAATATTAGGAAAACATCAAGGTTTATATAATTATACAATCGGACAAAGAAAAGGTCTAGGCATTTCTTACAAGGAGCCACTTTTTGTAATTGGATTTAACAAGGCTAAAAATGAGGTTATAGTTGGAACGCATGATGAGCTTTATAAAAAAGAAATAATAATTGATGATATTAATCTTCTTTTGTTTGATAAAATTGAAAATGAAATAGATGTAAATGTAAAAACAAGATATTCTTCAAATGAAGCGAAAGCTAAAGCAGTTCAAATTGATGAAAATAAAATAAAAATAATCTTTGATGAACCTCAAGCAAGGATTACTCCCGGACAATCTGCGGTAATGTATATTGATGATGTAGTTGTGGGTGGAGGTAAAATAGTGTAAAGCTGAAAATCTATATTTTTTTAAATTGACATAATTATAAAATTATGCTATAATATTACTATATTATAAATCTATAAGGAGCTTATTATGGATGATGAAAATGAATTAAAACAAATTAACGAAATAATAGATAAGATAGATACGATACCAGATGATGAGTGGCTAAAAAAAGAAGAAGAAACAGAAGAAGATTATAATAAAAGAATAGGATTGATAGAAGAAAAAATAGAAAATGAACTATTTGAATATATTTCAAATAGTTTATTAGTTGGACAAGATATAAATGAAGATGAGGTATTAAAAGAAGTTCAAGAAAAAATAAAAAATGATTTTGAATTATTTAGTGAAGTTTTTACAATAAATGAGGATGGTACTGTAACATTAAAAAATGATGAAGAACTTAAATTGCTGGGATATAATACTCCTGATGAAATACATACATTAAAGCATATAGAGAATAATAAGAATAATCCAGACCAATATTTAAATGAAATAAAAGATAGTATCCATTCAAAAAACATTGATATGAAAATAAATACAAAAATGGAATTGGTAAAATCTATTATTGAGGCAAAGAAAAGAGGAGAAATTTTTCCAATTAGTTTAAATCCTAGTTGGGAAAAAGATAAATTTGAAAAAGCAAATGAATATATCTACAAAACCAATAATTTAAAAAGAATTCCAACTATACAAAATGAATACACAAATAATAATTATATAATAAATAAACGATATGATGATATTTTTAAAAAGTATAGTAACGATAATATTTCTAATCCTTCAAATTCGCTACAAGCTCCTAATATATATTCAACCGTTGAAAAAATTAGAACAAACAGAATACCTGATGGGAAAGATGTATTTTATACTAATATTATTAAAATGTTAGATGTCAATAATGATTACACAAAGCAAAGTATAAAGGCAAGATTTGAATTAAAATCATTATTGAAAGAATTTCAAAATAATAATAGTTCAAAAGAAGAACTTAAAAAGTTAAATGCAAAGATTGAAGATATTAAAAATAAATATCCCAATATTTTAAATAATAAATTGATAGAAAAAATTGCAAATGAGTTTAATATAGATTTAATAGGAAATAATGATTTGTTAGAATTGACAATGGAAGATGTTGCAATGCAAAATGTAACACAAGATGAATCAAATGTTTCCTTAATAGAAGATAGAAGCATTTTTGACAGTAGGAGAACTGAAATACTGAATGTTATAGCTAGATTTAATGCGGATGATAAAGCAGTATTAAATATACCAGAAAATTATATTTTTTATATTGCTAATTACCTAAAAAGTAATGATGATGAATATGTTCGTAATAGTTTTAATAATATGCTTTGTAAAATAGAAGATTCTTTACAAGGCAACTTTGCAAAAGATTTTATTAAGAATGATATTGATTTTAATATTATTTTGTTAGATTATTTATATCAACTATATAGTGAGGAAAATGAACAAAGTGTAATCACGCCTAATAAGCAAAAAGCAGTAGATTTTCTACATAAAGAATTAGATTATTTTGCAGAATTAAGAAATGCTGTGTATTCTATAAATGATAACTCTATTAATAGAATTAAAAATGAAGCTAAATTTAGTAACTCTCTAAAAAAATTAAAAAATAGCAAGTTATCTGCTAAAATACCTGTTATGAAACTCGTTATTAACTATGAACTAGCAAGGAGAGGAGAATCAATTGAAAATTTATCTAAAGTATTAAATATGTATAAAGAGAGAATAGAAACTAATAGTCCTATTTCAAACATCGAATTAGATCAACTAAGCACAATTTTTTATGAAGGTATAAATGACCTTTCTGGGAAGACCGTAATTGAACCTGATAAAGTTGAGGCTAAAAAAGTGTATGAGACATTGATTAAAGATTGTACTGATAAAAGAGTAGAAATATATTATAAAAGATTATATGAATTATATTCAGATAAAACACTTCCTACTTTTGATGAAACGAAAGCTGAAGAATTAAAAAATATAATGCAGCAAAAAGAAATTGAAGCTAAATCTGATGATAGTTTTAATGATAAAAAAAGTCTTTCTCAACCAAAAGTCTATGTATGTAGTGATATTCATGGGCAATACAGTTTATATGAAGAAATTATAAAAAAATTGGATGATAATGATAAATTATATATTTTAGGAGATATAATTGATAGAGGACCAGATGGTATAAAAATATTACAAGATATGATAAAGAGACAAAAGAGCGGACAGATTGAGTTTGTAGTAGGAAATCACGAAATTATGATGCTAAAATCATTATTTCTTGATGATGAAAGAGAAAAAAATAATTGGTTACAGAATAACGGAGGAGATGTAACAAAGCAGTATTTCGATGCACTAAGTAAAGATGAGCAAAATAAAATAAGAGAATTTATCTTAGATTCATATGTATACAAAAATATAAATGTGAATTTACAACCAGTTCATTTAGTACATGCCAAAGCAGTAGAGTCAGCTAATGAAAATGAAGACAAAACTGTTAGAGAACTTTTAATAGAAGGAAAAATGAAGATGATAGAAGAAGCTGTGTGGTGTAGAAATGATTTGTCAACATACAATAAAGATATAGCCAAAGAAGGAACATTTACTATAATTGGACATACCCCATCAGATAGTAAAATGGTTGAATATAGAGATGGTTATCTTAATATAGATTGTGGAGCTACTTATAACGGAAGGGAATCCTTAGTGGATTTACAAAATGGAAAAGTAGAATACATTACCATTAAAGATACAAGAATAAAGGAAAAAGAAATAGGTATGTAAATTAATATGATTAAAAAGTGCATAATTATATGCACTTTTTAATTTAAAATTGAGTATACATAATTGTTGACTAATTATATAAATGATGATATAATATAGGCATAAATATTTATTTATGATTGTTTTTAGAATTAGAGATTTTTAATTAGAAAAACAATTAATGAGTTAAAGTAAACATGCAAAATCAATTTATTATGTACTAGGAGGTATAGACAATGAAAAAAATAAAAATTGAAATTGCACAAACTGGAATGGGAAAAACGGTTAATCAAGATTATGCTGTTGCAACAGACAATCTTGCAGCTGTATTAGATGGTTGCGGTTCTGGTGAGCATTCGGAAATAGGTGCAACTAGAATGGGAAAAGCTATTCGGAAGAATTCGAACAATATCAATGAACATAATTTTGAAGACTTTGTAAATAATACTATGAACGATTTTTTGATGGAAGATACAAGTGAAGAACGATTTATTAATGAATTTCAATTTACCGTTGTAGCTTGTATCGAATCAGAAAAGGACTTTATAGTTCTTGTAGCGGGAGATGGGTTCGTAATTACAGTTGATATATTAAATCATGTTCGATATATTCAGTTGGACAACGATGTTAATGTTGCAAATGGAGAAGCCCCAGAGTATATAGCGTACAATTTTAATCCAAATCTATCGAGGTATAACAGAAATGTTTATTTCGATAAAATGCGTTTCTCTAAGTCCAAATATTCAAGTATATATGTAGCTAGTGATGGCTTTAGGTTTATACTTGATGATAAATTTCCAATTGAGGAAAGGAAGCTTATTCAAAATGCATTAATACAGAGAGACCAAAAAACAATTGAAATGGTTTTAAAAAGAAATCATAGCAAAATACTAGATGATATTTCCATTTCTTCTTAAGTACTCATAAAACACAACATTAGCTAGATATAATGTTGTGTTTTATTTTTATAGTATATTTACATAATTAATAAAAAATGATATAATATAAATGATTTGCTAAAATTAAGGTAATGTAAAATGGTGAAAGGTATAAGTTAGAAAATGTGGAATAGAATTAGAACTATAATTAAAACAGCAAAAAGTAAATCAAAAAGTACATCTAAGACTAAGAGCGAAAAAATTGAATTTAAAAGAAGATATGTATTATATGGTGCTGTATTAAAAAGATTATATGGTGTAAAACCGAGAAAAAAAATAGAAAACATAGCTAATGATATTATTGATAGGGATATATATGGTTTAACAGATAACGACACTTGGGCAAGAGCTATAGCAACATTTAATGTTGGATATAAATTATCTTTAATAAATATGAAAGAGGCAAAAAAATATTTACTATCAGCATATGAGCAATTGAGTAATGAAGATGTACTTTCTGGAAATTCAGTAGCTTTTCAATATTTAGAAGATACACTATTAAATCTTCAAGAAATTTATATTAGGCAAAACAATTTTAATGATGCATATAGATTGAATAGAGAATATATGAAAATTATAGAACGAGAGAAAAACGAAATTTTTAAACCTATGTATTTTGAATATGTAAATGATGATAATCAAATGAAAATATTAGATCTTATGATCGAATACAGAAAAAAATATGTAGATGGTCAAAAAATTGAAATGAAACTCTTAAGCAAGATGGGATTGAGATTTGAAGCTGAGGAATTATATAGAAACATAATAAGAGAATCAGGAATTGAATTAACTGATGAAGCTTATGATTTATCAATTAACGAGAATGGCATTGAAAATGGCAGATATATAGTTATATCTAATGGAATTACCTATCGAAAAAAGATTTTAGGAAATGAGAAATATTTATTTATAAAAAATAATATTGAGAATTTAAAAGGATTTAAATTAAGTGAAAACTTTATAAAGAAACCGAATGAAAAACATTCAAGGACTGATGTTGACCAGATAAAAAAAGCTGAAGCTGAAGAAAAGAAAAAAGAACTTAGTGATTTTGAAAAAAGATATGATGATTATAATATACTAGCTAAAGTAATATTAGGCATACCTGCAAAAGAAAAACTGAAAGATGTAAAAAAAGATTTAATTCATAAAGATTTGTATGATATGACTTCAAGTGATAAGATTACACAAGGTATTGCCACATTTAGAGTGGGACATAAGTTAGCAACATTAAAAACAATGAAAAAAGAATCCGTGTTATTATTAAAAAATGCAATTTCTATATTACATAATGAAGAAATATTAGCAAAGAATGATGATATAATTACAATTTTAGAAAATGCTTATATGGATTTAGGAAATCTTTATCTTATGAATAATGAGTTTGCCAATGCTGAAGATTCATTTGTCAAATATATGGAAATTGTAAGAAAAGAAAAAATTGAAAAGTTTGATCCTAAAATCCTTGATGCTAAGAATAATGGAGAAATTATAAAGGAAATTGATTTGTGGATGCAAGTTAAAGCTAAATTTACTGCAGGGAAAAAATCAATGATAAAATTATTAAGTAAATCAGGTAGAAAGGAAGAAGCAGAGCAATTATACAAGAAACTTTTAAAAGATTGCAAGATTTATTTAGTTGATGAAGAATATAAGTTAAGTGTAGATACAAATTGTATAGAAAATGGAAGATATATGAGAATTAAAAATGGAAAAACATATAGTGAGCCAATTCTAGGTAATGAATATTTATTATTAAGGAGAAAAAACATCTCAGATAAAGCACTAGAAAATATGGAGAGATAAAATTCTATATTATCGAAAGCAAAATTATGTTGACAAAATTACAAAAGTTTGTTATAATCATGTTATGTCAATCGCATGGCATCCTGTTAAATGGTTCGAAATCACAATTAAAAAATCAGAAGTTGAAAGTCTGAAAGGAGAGGCTATTATGGGCAAACAAGAAGAAAACATGTTTGGAAGCGCTGCCTGGAACACTTTCAATGATGAGTATGAAAACTCAGGCATTGAAGAAAATTTTGGACCTGAACTCGAGTCAGACAAAATCGAAGTTGTAAATACTCCTGTAGAAGAACTTAAAAGTTCTGCACAGACCCTACTTCGACTTGACATTGACAGATCTGGCTCAATGGGTGGATTCACGACAGCGATGGACCAGGCTTTGAAATTGGTGAAAGAGTCCATTCTCACTTCTGAAGAAGTAAACAGAATTCAAATCGCGAAAACGCTGTTTGCAGAAACAGTAGAACCGGGTGGCTATACTGATGTCGAAAAATTTGACACAAGTTATTCAGCCAATTCTGGTTGTACAAAGTTGTATGACAGTATCGTCGATAGCGAAAGAAGAATCCGGCAGTACAGAGAAGATTTAAAACAAAATGGTGTATCAGTTAAAGCCGTTTTGTGTATCCTCTCTGACGGAATCGACAATGATTCTGTGGCAACTTTCGAAGAAGCCAAAGAAGCCGTAGACAAAATGCAAAGTGATGAAGTAACGGTCTGCTTTATTGCTTTTGGGAGTGATCAGTGCAAAAAACTCGCTAACCAGCTTGGTATTACCAATGTAGTAAAGACTGATGCAACAATTCATGATCTGCATAAAATTATGAAGTTTGTTTCAATCGGTACCATAAAGAAGTCACAAGGTAACGATAAATGAACATCATAATTCTAGAACCATTTTAACAGGAGGGATGAGGTGGAGATAGTTTTCCACCTCATCCTTTTTGTTGACATAAGTAAAAAAATGTTGTATAATTTTAGTATGTTTTGGAACTTTGATAATTTAATATATGAATGGAGGAATTATTATGGCAAATCTCAAAAAAAAAGATACAGTTATATATACTAAGGACATTTCATCATCTCAATTGCAAAATTTTAAACAACAATACAACAAAATACCTATTAACTGGCTACGGAGATTTGAAAAGGATAATTGGCAATTAGCATTCACCACGGATATTACAATTTGTGGTAATACTGATAAATCAACTTTTCTAGTAGCTGACCCAGAAGAACAAAGAGTATGGATTAATGTAAATATTAGTAATAATTCTAATTTTCCTGTTTATAGGGCATTTCTTTATTATATTCAAATAGAATATGGAAACCCGACAAATAATCAATTATTTGAAATGTTTTGCCAAAATGAAAAGGAATTATTATCAATAATTACTGGATTGAATTTAACGGGGTCTTACCTGAGGAAATCTTTTCTATATTATTCATACAAATGCTCGAATTTCCAACCTTAAATCAATATAAAAATTCTAAGGCATGTTCTTATGTAATGGATTGGTTAAATGAGGATATCTTCAAAATAAGAACATCAATATTGCCGGAATATTTAAAGATTTGAACAGATGTAACAGAAACACAAATTTTTGAAGTGATGCGTGGATGGAAAAAACTCCCACAAGGTTTGAAAAAAAGTTTCTTAGACCAGGGTTGGAAAGTTTTTTTGACTAATTCAAGAGGATGGAGGAATGATAAAGAAAATCGTTCTTTAGCAGGTTTTATTACTAATAAATCTGAAGAAATTCTAATTAAAGCTTCATTAGATGATTTAGACATGATATTATATCATGAATTTGGACATTACCTGTATATTATATCAAATAGTATTCATGCAGGTAGTATCCATAATGCGTATATAAAAGAGAAAAATCAATATTTCAGCATATATAACGATGACTATGGAATTTCGAATGCTGAAGAATATTTTGCACAAATATTTGCACATTATAT
>CANQXO010000046.1 GCA_947627825.1 uncultured Clostridia bacterium | reverse complement strand
ACACATTCACATGGAGATATAATGAGCCGTTATACAAATGATACAGACACATTAAGCCAAATGATATCACAAAGTATTCCAGAAATAATTTCAGTTGTAGTTACAATAGTTGTTATATTTATATCAATGATAGTAACAAATATATATTTGACAATAGTTGTACTTGTTTTTTTGGGTATAATATTACTAGTAACAAAGTTTATGACATCAAGAAGTGGAAAATATTTTATAAAACAGCAAGAATCTGTTGGTAAACTAAATGGATATATAGAAGAAATGATAAATGGTCAAAAAGTTATAAAAGTTTTTTGCTATGAGGATAGAGCGAAAGACAGATTTGACAAATTAAATGAAGAATTAGCAGAAAATGTTTTTAAAGCAAATAAATTTGTTAATTGTATTGGACCAGTAAATGGAAATCTTGGAAACACACTATATGCACTAATTGCAATGGTGGGAGGTCTCCTTGCCATTAATGGCATAGGAAATGTTACAGTAGGTTTAATAGTTGCTTTTTTACAATTAAGTAGAACATTTATAAGGCCTATTAATCAAGTCTCTCGTCAATTAAACTCAATCGTAATGGCAACAGCTGGTGCTAAAAGAATATTTGAATTTATGGATGAAGAGCCAGAAACAGACGATGGATATGTATCATTAGTAAATGTAAAAGAAAAGAATGGAAAACTAATAGAAACTTCTGAAAGAACAGGCAAATGGGCATGGAAACATCCTCATTCCGATGGAAGAATAGAATATATAAAACTAGAAGGACATATAGAACTCTATAATGTAGATTTTGCATATGAAGAAAATAAAACAGTATTGCATGATATTAGTTTGTATGCAAAACCTGGACAAAAAATTGCTTTTGTTGGAGCAACAGGAGCAGGAAAAACTACTATTACAAATTTATTAAATCGTTTTTATGATATTGAAGACGGAAAAATAAGATATGATGGAATTAACATCAATAAAATTAAAAAAGATGATTTAAGATTATCACTTGGAATGGTTCTTCAAGATACAAATCTTTTTACAGGAACAATTAAAGATAATATTAAGTATGGAAGAGAAGATGTGTCTGATAAAGAAGTAATAAATGCGGCAAAACTTGCAAATGCTCATGACTTTATAATGAGGTTACCAAATGGCTATAATACGGAACTGTCAGGAGACGGTGCTAGTTTGTCTCAAGGACAAAGACAACTACTAGCAATAGCAAGATGTGCACTTTGTAATCCACCAGTAATGATATTAGATGAAGCAACATCAAGTATAGATACAAGAACGGAAAAGATTGTTCAAGATGGAATGGATAAATTAATGGAAGGAAGAACGGTATTTGTAATAGCACACAGATTATCAACTGTTAGAAATGCAAAAGCAATTATAGTTTTAGACCATGGAAGAATAATTGAAAGAGGAAATCATGAGGATTTAATTGCTGAAAAAGGACAGTATTATAAATTGTATACAGGTGCATTTGAATTGGAATAAATGCTAAAATATAAGGAGAAAATAAAATGAATTCAATAACTACAGCAAAATTAAAATTGCCATTTGATTTTATTCAAAATTTATATCATGATTTTTCTGAAAGAGAAGCTAACAAAATATTGAGTGGAATGTTAGAAAATAGGTATACAACAATGAGAGTAAATACTTTAAAATGTACGACAAATGAAATAGAACAAATGCTTAATAAATTAGAAATAAAATATGAAAAAGTAGAATTCTGTGATTTCGCTTTTATTATAAAAAATAAAAACGAAAAAGAACTATCAAATTATGACTTTTATAAAAAAGGCTTGATTTATATACAAAGTTTATCAAGTATGATTCCAGCAATAGTTTTAGACTCGAAACATGGTAATAAAGTTTTAGATTTAGCTGCGGCTCCAGGCAGTAAAACTACTCAAATAGCTGCTAACATGAACAATGAAGGATATATTTTAGCAAATGAAATTGATAAAATTAGATGTGAGAAATTAAGATATAATATTAATTTACAAGGTGTAAAAATTGCTGAAGTTTTAAATAAAGATGGAAGAAATTTAGAAATTATAGAACAGTTCGATAAAGTTTTACTAGATACTCCTTGTAGTGGAGAAGGAAGATTTATAGTAGATAATTACAAATCATATGCAAACTGGTCTGAAAAAATGATTAAAGAATTAGTACCACTTCAAAAAGAACTTTTAAAAAGTGCATGTAAAGCCCTTAAAATCAATGGAACATTAGTATATTCGACTTGTACATTAAACTTAAAAGAAAATGAAGAAATCATAGACTTTGCAATAAAAGAACTTAAAATGCAAGTATTAGATATTAATATGCATTTAAAAGAAATGACAAAAGCATCTAATAAAGGATTTTCAAAAGATGTTCAAAAGGCAATAAAAATTTTACCATCAAAAAGGATGGAAGGATTTTTCATTTGTAAATTAAGGAAAACAGAAAAATGTTGAAAAATGAAATATTTTATTGTATAATATTCAGTTAGGAGGAAAAGCTAAAATGAAAATAGGAATTGTAGGACTTCCAAATGTAGGGAAAAGTACACTATTTAATAGTATAACAAATGCAGGTGCTGAATGTGCAAACTACCCATTTTGTACAATTGAACCCAATGTTGGAGTAGTTCCAGTGCCAGACGAACGATTAAATGTACTTGAAAAAATGTATGAAGCAGATAAAAAAACTCATGCAATTATTGAATTTGTTGATATAGCAGGTTTAGTTAAAGGAGCAAGCAAAGGTGAAGGTCTTGGAAATAAATTTTTATCACACATAAGAGAGACAGAAGCTATATTAGAAGTTGTAAGATGTTTTGATGATTCAAATATTATACATGTTGATGGAAATGTAAATCCAATTAGAGATATAGAAACAATTAACTTAGAACTTGTTTTGGCAGATTTAGAAACCGTAAATAAAAGAATTGAAAGAGCGGCTAAGCTTGCAAAAGGAGATAAAAAATATTTATTTGAAGAAGAAACATTCAAAAAAATAAGAAAAGTTTTGGAGGATGGAAAATCAGCAAGAACTATTAAATTGACAGACGAAGAACAAGAAATTATCAAAGATGCTTTTTTGCTTACTATGAAACCAATTCTATTTGTTGCAAATATATCAGAAAATGATATAGGAAAAGAAGAAAATGAATATGTAAGAAGTGTAAAAGAGTATGCAAAAAATGAAAATACAGAAGTTATAACATTATGTGTAAAGATTGAAGAAGAATTATCAGCATTAGAAGGTGAAGATAAAAAAGAAATGCTTGAAGCTCTTGGATTAGAAGAATCAGGACTAGATAAAGTTATAAAAAAAAGTTATGAACTTTTAGGATTAATGTCTTATTTAACAGCAGGAAAAAAAGAAGTTAGAGCTTGGACTATAAAAAAAGGAACTAAAGCGCCACAGGCGGCAGGAAAAATCCATTCTGATTTTGAAAGAGGTTTCATAAAAGCAGAAATTGTTTCATATAATGACTTAATAGCTAGTGGAAATTATCAAAAAGCAAAAGAAGCAGGATTAATTAGGCTTGAAGGAAAAGAATATGTTATGCAAGAAGGAGATATTGTAGAATTTAAATTTAATGTTTAAACTTAATATATTTACATAAAATTTTAAAATGCAATAATTGGAAGAAAAAAATATTCATAAAAAAGAATTAATGTAGAATTTTAGCGAATTATAAAATATAAGGAAAAAATATTAAAAAATATGTAAAAAAATGTTGACTTATTATAAAAATAAGTATAGAATTATAAGTGTATGAAATTGTAATAATTTTCAAGCTATATTTTAGAAAATTTTATGCATACTAACAATATGATTAAAAAGTGAGGAGAACAAAATGATGAAAAGTTTAAGTAAAAATGTAGTAATATCTTTAGTTATGGTTTTAATAGGTTTATTAATCTTAACTGGAACAGTTAAAGCTTTATCACCTGATTCATTATCAATAATTAACGGAATATCAGGAGGAAATCTTACAGCTATTAATGATGTTGCAAACGATGTCGCAAATGAAACAACACTAAATGTTGTAAATACTGTAACACCAACTAATATCGTTAGAGTTAATGAAATAGCAACAGAAAAAGATTTACCACAAACTGGAGAAAACGATATATATGTAATTACAGTTATAGGATTAGCTGCTGTTGTAATCGGATCAGTTGCTTATGCTAAATCAAGAAAATATGATATATAATAAATAGAAACTAAAAGATATATAGGAGAAACTATCTTATAAAAGGTAGTTTCTTTTTTATGCTCTTTTTTGTTTTGCGTTTTTGCTTTTTGTCGTTTGTTCTTTTTTTATAATTTATTACATTAATATGACATTATTCATAAAAGATTGATATTATATTTTGTATTATGTTAAAATATATTGTGAAATCTTGACGAAAAAAATTCATAATGTTACAATACATAATAGGAAGTTGTACGAAAAAACGGAGGAAAAAATGTTAATAAGAAGAAATAAAATACATATAAAAATAGTATCAATTTTACTACTTTTTATGTTGATGGCTAGTGTACTCGGGGTTTTTGTAAATCCAACTAGAGCAGATTCTTATAGATATACTTATGATGGAAATAATTTAAACACAAATGCATATCCAGGATATAAAGAAAAAATTGATGCAATAAAAGCAGTCCATCCTAATTGGAATATCGTAATAATGGAAACAGGACTAGACTGGAATCAATTAGTAGTTGCAGAAAGTTCAATTACATCTACTGGAAGTCCTTATTCATTAATTCAAGGAAAGACAGGACCATGGATTTGTTCTTCATGTGGAACAAAAAAGTATGATACAGGTTGGTATCATGCTTCAGAGTCAGCAATAAAATATTATATGGATCCAAGAAACTGGATGGACCCATATAGTTCAACAATATTACAATTTTTACAAATAGGTAGAGTCGATGCTTCAGATGATAGTATATACAATGCAATAAGAGGAACATTTTTAGATAGAGATGGACTTGGATGGGAAAATGCAGTTGCTATAAATAGAGCTTCTAGAGAAAACAATGCAAACCCATATTATGTCGTAGCAAGAATAATACAAGAGCAAGGCGTAAATGGCGGTTCTACATATAAAATGCCAGCAGATGGAATATATTATTATAATGTATTTAATATAGGAGCATCAGGAAATGGAACAGGAGTAGTTGTAGCCAATGCTCTAGCAAGTGCAAAATCTCGTGGTTGGGATACTTTAGAAAAAAGTATTTCAGGTGGAATAAAAATTTTATTTTCAGATTATATAAATCAAAAACAAGATACTATATATTTAAACAAATTTGATGTTGAAACCTATGGAGGTTTATATCATCAATATATGCAAAATATAGAAGCACCAAAATCAGAAGCTAATTTAATGTATAGTAAAATAAAAGATTCAGGAATATTAGATAAAGAAATGACTGTAGTAATACCAGTCTACTTAAATATGCCATCTTCTCCTTGTGCATCACCAGATGTAGCAGGTGAGATTGGACCAAAAAACATAAGAGTAAAAGTAGGACATGGAGATATTAATATTAGAAGTTCACGAAGTACAACAAGTAGTGTAATTGGTTCAATAAAAAATAGTGATGTAATTATACTTTCAGTGGAAAGATATTCAGATGGCTGGCATAAAATTGTTTTAGTAGACGGAAAAGTAGGATACATATATTTTGATACAAATTATTTTGAAGAAATAAATGATATTACAAATTGCTATGACAATGTAGTAGTTACAAACAATGTAGTTTTAAGAGCAGGACCAGACGCAACACTTCCAGAAATAACAAATTTAACTTTTGGACAGCAATTAACAAGGATAGATAATACTGGAAGATATAATATTAACGGAATAATCTGGGATAGAGTTAAATTATCAGACGGAAGACAAGGATTTATTCCAAGAAGTTCATTACAATTAACATCAGAAGCAAATAATATATTCACAATAAGAGCTGATGGAGGACTATATCTAAGAGAAACACCAAATGGGGAGATAATTCGTTTGTTACCTGATGGAACAAGTGTTACAAGAATTGAAATTGCAACAGTAGAAATAGATGGATACTATTGGGATAAAGTAACAACGCCAGATGGTGCAGTAGGATATGTCGCAAGGTCATATTTAAGAGATATAAACGATAATGTTGCAGGGGGAACAATAGAACACAATTTAACAGAAATTAAAGTAGAAGATTCGAATAATGAAGTTATGGCACAACCAGATGTTACAGTAGAAGTAATAAAAGAAAAAATGGGAGAAAATGCATATATTACTAAGCCAGATGGTACAGTAGTAGATAATGGATTAATAGGAACAGGATACAAAATAAAATTTGGGGAAAAAGAATATACTGTAGTTAAAATGGGTGATTGTAATGGATCTGGTATAGTTGATATAATAGATATGGCATTAATAAAGAGAGATTTATTGGACAAAAATAAATTAAATAACGAATATAAAATGGCTGCAAAAATCTCATCAGGAGACGATGAAGAAATAAATATAATAGATATGGCATTGATGAAAAGGTACTTATTAGGAAAACAAGATATAAATCTAAAATAAGATAGGAGAAAATTATGAAATTAAGATTTCTAAAAACTGTAGGGATAGTTACATTGGCGATTTTTGCGATAGTGTCTATTTTTCCCACAACATCTTTTGCAGTAGCTGATGCAAGTTTATCTGCTGGAAAAACTACTTTAAGTGTAAATGAGACCACACAAATTACTGCTTCAATATCTGGAACAGAGGTATATGAATTAAAACTTTCTTCAAGTGGGGGAACACTTGCAGGAACAACTGAAGATGGAGATGCTTATGGTGAAGAAAAATCAGCTAGTGTTTTGTCGGCTACTTTTTCGGCTCCAACAGCTGGTACATATACTATAACCCTTACAGGAACAGTAGCAAGCTCAGAAGATGTAACAAATAACAAAGTTAATAATATAAGTAAATCTATTACTATAACAGTCGAAGCACCAGTAGTAGATAATCAAGAGCCACCTGCTGGAGGAAATGAAGGTGAAGAAACTGGAAATGAATCAGGAGGAGAAACTACTCCACAAGTACCAGTAGAAACTCCAACACCAGCACCACAACCTGAACCAGAGCCAAAGTCAACAAACAACTACTTAAGTTCATTAACTGTAAGCAAAGGAAAATTAACTCCAGCATTTAATAGAGCAACAGTAGAATATACTCTTGAATTTCCAGAAGACTTTGATTATAAAAGTTTTGAAACACTTACAGTATCAGCAAAAGCAGAGCACAATAAGGCAAAAGTTGGGGGAGCAGGTGATATAACAGTAAAAGAAGGCGAAAATGTTGTAGAAATTGATGTAATGCCAGAAGCAGGTAATCCAGTTAGAACATATAAAATAACATTTGTAAAACCAGAAATAATCGAGCAATCCGATTTAAGATTAAAAACTTTAACAATTAATACTGTTGATGAAGATGGAAAGACTGGAGAAGCAAAAATAGAGCCAGAATTTAGTCCAGAAGTATTTAATTATACTTTATCAGTTGACTCAAAGATAGAAAAACTAGAAGTAAATGGTGAAGTTGAAAATGACAAAATTGTTGTAGAAATTGAAGGAGCAGACAAATTACACATAGGCAAAAACCTTGTAAAAATAACACTAAAGTCACCTGACGACGAAACAATTAAATCTGTTTATCAAATTACTGTTAATAAAGAAAGAGAAGAACTTGTAGAAACACCATTAGAAAACACCATAGATGGAGCAACTAGAACAAAAATAATTATGGGAATAGTTATTGGAATAATAATTATATTGGCAATAGTTTTAGTTGTACTAATCATAATAAACAATAAGAAAAATAAACAAGAAAGAATTGGTCAAGAAGATGATGAAGACTATGATAAATTCGTTAAAAAAGAAACTCCAGAAGAACTAGAAAAGAAAAAACAATCATTGTTTAATTATGATGAAGAAGATACACATTTAAAAGATGATAAGTTAGCAAAACTAACTAACGAATATTTAGAAACTGCGAAGAAAATCGAATTAGAAGAAAAAGAAAAAAATGAACAATTTGATAAAGTAGCAGGTGAAATGGAAGGCAAAAAATATATAGAAGACGATGCTGAGGATATGAAAGAAGATATTGAAGCTGAAAATGAAAATAATGAAGAAAACGATGATAAAGAAGATAATGAAACCTCAGAAAGTCCAGAAGAATTTTATGAAAAGAATTCAGCAATTAGAGAAGCAAAATTAGAGGCATTAACAAGAGAAATAAAAGAAAAAAGAAATGAACAAACTAGCAAATCTAAAGATGAAAAACCATTTAATAAAGATGAATTTTTAAATGAAATAAAGAATAAAAGAGATAAAAACTTATAATAATAAACTAATGATATTAGATAAGATTTTATAAAAAAGGAAGTTTATTAATGGATATAAGTGTAATATCAAATAAAGAAGAAAAAATAAAGCTTGCAAAAAAATTAGTTGAAAAGGTTGAAAACGGCCAAACCATTGGGTTTGGCTCGGGGTCAACCTCATATTTAACAGCAATAGAAATTGGAAAAAAAGTAAAAAAAGAAGGCTTAAAAATTAAAGCAATTCCTACATCTAAAGAGATTGAAGAAGTTTGCAAGGAATATGGAATAGAGATTGGAAACCTAATTGACGATAAAATCGATTGGGCTTTTGATGGTGCAGATGAAGTAGATTCAAATAATAATATGATTAAAGGAATGGGAGCAGCTATGTTTAAAGAAAAATTAAATATGGTAAATTCCCCAATAACTTATATTTTAGTAGATGACACTAAGTTTGTAGACAAGCTTGGAGAAAAACACCCAGTTCCAATTGAGGTATTTCCAACTGCTTTAGAATATGTTTCGAGTGAACTTATGAAACTAGGAGCAACTGAAACAGTTTTTAGAGGAATGTCAGAAAATCAGAATGCAATTTTAGATACTAGATTTGAAGAAATAAATGAAAAGCTAGAAAAGAAAATTAAGCAAATTCCGGGAGTAATTGAGTCTGGTCTATTTATAGGATACAAAGTGGAGGTTATAAGGAATTGAAAAAAATATTATTTTCAGCTTTTTCATTAGATGTTGGTGGAATAGAAACTGCTTTATTAACCTTAGTTAAAAAGCTATCCAATAAATATGAAATAACTCTTGCTCTTGAAAGAAAACAGGGAATATTTTTAAGTGAATTGCCAAGCAATGTAAAAATTATTACATATCAAGCAAATAATAATAAAATTAAGTTGCTTAGAAAAATAATAAATTATTTTAAACAACTTAAATTTAAAATGAACTATAAAAACAAATATGATTTTGCTGGATGCTTTGCTACTTATAGCTTTCCAGCTTCTTTTGTTGCCCGCACTGCTAGTAGAAACTGTGCATTATGGGTGCATAATGATTATCTAGAATTTTACAAAAATGATGTAGAATTGTATAAAGGATTTTTTAAAGAACTAAAAGCACAAAAATTTAAAAAAATTGTTTTTGTTTCAAATTTTGATAGGAAAGTTTTTATAGAACAATTTCAAAAACAAGCAAATAAGGCTTTATATTGCAATAATTTAATAGATGATGAAAAAATAATTAATTTAGCAAATGAAAAAGTAAAAGATTTCAAAAAAGAAAAAGTTACAACCTTTATTAATGTTGGAAGGCATGATGAACAACAAAAAAGGCTAAGCAGAATTATTAATGCAGCTAAAAGATTAAATGATGAAGGTTATAAATTTAGAGTTGTATTTGTTGGAACTGGGCTTGATTCAAAAAAATATAAGGAAGATGCTAAAAAAATAAAAAACATTGAATTTTTAGGAGTTAAAAGAAATCCTTATCCATACATAAAAAATAGTGATGCAATGGTTTTGTCTTCAGATTATGAAGGTTATCCAGTTGTATTTGTGGAGGCAAAGATACTAGGAATTCCAATCATCACAACAGAGGTTTCTGATAGCAAAGAAGACATAGATAAAAAATATGGAATTGTTGTGGAAAAAAGTGAAGATGGGGTATATCATGGAATGAAGCAATTTTTGGATAATAGTTGTAAATCGCAAGAATTTATTGTAGAAAAATACAACAATGAAATACTAGAAAAAATAGAAAAGATAATTGAAGATAAATAAATAATTAGAAACATATAAGTGAATC
>CANQXO010000045.1 GCA_947627825.1 uncultured Clostridia bacterium | reverse complement strand
CACTTTTTGGGGAACAGTTCATTTTGAAATACTCTTTATTTTTTAATAAAACTATTCTACTAAGATTTTACTTATACTAAAATTTCAATAAAAAACCAAATATATAGAAATTTTAAATCCAGAATATTAGAAAAATTGTAAGTATCTGTTTTATATTTATGTAACGAAAAATACGGAAATTATTTACGTAAATATATGATAATGTAGATTGTCTTTTTTTATTGTTTTGTTTTTTCAATTTGTATATGATTTAAGTAAATCTATAGGGAGGAAACAAATGAGAAGATCAAGTATAATAAAAGAAACTAAAGTAAAATTGCAAAATAAAAATGGTGTTACATTAATTGCTCTAGTAATCACAATAATTGTATTACTTATATTAGCTGGCATTACATTAAACTTAGCATTAGATGAAAATGGAATAATAAGAAAAGCAATAGGTGTTTCTAAAACATATAAAGAAGTGGAACCAAATGAATTAGCTAAATTAGGCGATTTTGAAAATAATTTATCTAACATACTAAGTGGAAACTATCATGAAGAAACAGCGCAAAGCTATACAGTAGTATATCATGTAGATACAGATAAAGAATATAATAAAGAATTTTATACTGGAGAGGATTGTTTACCAAAAGATGGAGAAATGGACTTAACAAAAGAAGGATATTCATTTGTTGGATGGAAAAGGAATAATGAAGCAAATGGAGATATAGAAAAAGAAGTTGTAATGCAAGATGAGGATATAGTTTTATATGCAGTATTTAAAAAAGATATAACTTTATCATATAATGGAAATGGTCCAGAAGAAGACCTTAAAGGAACAGTTGAAGCAGACATAAAACCAGCATATTATAATAACGGAAATATCACGTATCCAACATTTACTATAAAAGAAAATGCATATTCACAAACAGGAGGAACATTTAAGTTTTGGGGAGATGTAGCTAATGCAACAACTGGAAGAAACGCAGGAAGTACAATAAATTTAGAAAATGATACAACTTTATATGCTATATGGAAAATTCAACTATTTCCTAACAACTTAACATTTACTCATATAGATCCTTTAATAGGTGCTGCACATGGCGAAACTCCTGGAACAGTTACCGTTAACCAAAATACTATGTCGCGTACAAATTGTACAGGTAGTAGATGTAATGTTTGGTTACAAGCTTACTATGATTTAACCAATTATCATAAAATTAGCGTAGAATATACTCTTCAGTCTTATATAGCCACAAATCCAAGTGATGTTGATATTTATATTAATAATGAAAAACATACTACATCACGTGGAACTCCTGGAACCTTTACAGATACAGTAGATATTTCAAATGCTAAGGGAAATACTCGAATAATTTTTGCCATCATTTTTTGGAACTTTAGTATAAATAAAATTTGGATAGAATAATGATATATAATTTAAATAAATTATTAAAGAAATATGTAAATAAGATAAAATTATAAAAAAATAGTAGAGGTCAATTAATAAAGCAAACCAAAATTATTAAAAAAATCATTTAAAATTGTTTAATAAAGTGGTTTACTTCATGTTAAAATTGACTTCTATATTTTTTCTTTCAAATAATTACAAAAACTCTGTACAAATTACAAAAAGAAATATATAATGACATAGTAAAATATAAAAAAAAGGGGTATTGTTATGGAGAATATTAAAATTTTTGCATGTCCAACAGCTGAAAAATTTACAAAAGAAATATGTGATTGTTTAAAATTACCATTAGGACAAATGAAATCAATTAAATTTACAAATGATAATAACTTTGTGCAAATATTAGAAACAGTTAGGGAACAAGATGTATATATTGTTCAAACTACACAACCACCAGTAAATGAAAGAGTAATGGAATTATTAATTACAATAGATGCAGTAAAACGTGCATCGCCTAAAAAAGTAAATGTAGTTTTACCATATTACATTTATTCAAGATCAGATAAAAAGGATCAACCACGTGTGCCAGTAACAGCAAAATTAATGGCACAGTTAATAGAAGCTGCAGGAGCTGATAGAGTAATTACATGTGATTTACACAATCCAGCTATTCAAGCATATTTCAGAATTACATGTGATAGATTATCTGCACAGAACTTACTTCAAGCATATTTTTCAGAGAAAAAATTAAAAGATATGGTAATTGTTGCAACAGATGCAGGAAGTTCTAAAAAAGCTTATAAATATTCTGAATATTTTGGATGCCCTATAGCATTAATAGATAAAAGAAGAGACGGTAATGATGATAGAGCTATCGCTACTACAGTAATAGGAGAAGTAAAAGATAAACAAGCGGTTATATTCGATGATGAAGTTGATACAGCAGGTTCAATGATAGAAACAGCTAAAATTCTAGAGAACTTTGGAGCAAAAGAAATTTATGCTGGATGTACTCATGGAGTATTATCTGGTCCAGCAATTGAAAGAATCAAAAATTCTCCAATTAAGGAATTAGTAATAACAGATACAGTTCCATTAACAGAAGAAAAGAAAATAGATAAAATAAAAGTACTATCTATGGCACCACTTTTTGCAGAAGCAATTAAGAGAATTAATGAAGCAAAACCATTAGGTGAATTATTTAAGATATATTAAATCAATTTACATTAAATGAACCTTTATGATTAATAATAACTTAAGTATACATGAATTTCTTATAAAGTATTGACAATTTTATGATTTGTACGTTATAATAGTAGTCGTATAAAATAGGGAAAAATGAAAAAACAAAAATAAATTACAAACCCTTATAATTACACATATATGTAGAACACCGGAAGGAGGGGAATTATTATGTCAGAGGTAAAAGTAAATAATGGTAATATAGAAGATGCATTAAAAAGGTTTAAAAGGCAATGCGCTAGAAATGGAGTTATACAAGAGGTACGTAAAAGAGAACATTATGAAAAGCCTAGTGTAAGAAGAAAAAAGAAGTCAGAGGCTGCAAGAAAAAGAAAATTTTAAAATACATAAAGTGATGCTATCCTTGTAGGAAAGCATCACTTTTCATATATAAATTTAAATTAAAAAGGGAAAAAAATGTTAGAAAAAATAAAAAAACATGATAACTTTATAGTTTGTATATTTTTTATAATTGTAAATATAATATTTGTTCATAGTCAACTATTAACAGTAGGAGATGAACTATGGAACTTTCAAAATGTATATAAAATGATAAATGGATATCAAATATATAAAGATGCAAATGTTATAATTACACCTATATTTTTCATAATTGCTAAAATTATTTTACAAATATTCGGAAGTAATATTTTAGTATTCAGAATATATCACATTGCTATATTCAGCATAATGATATTATTAATTTATCAAATTTTTAAAACTTTAAATATTACGAAAAGAATGGCATTCTTATATACATTATCTTTATATTATGTTATTTTAGAACTTATACAAAGCGGTGCTAATTATAATATTTTAGCGGAACTTTTTGCTTTAGTTGGCATCTTAATTTTTGTAAAGTGCTTTGGAGAAAAGAAGTTCAATATTTTAAATGCAATTATTATATACATGGTTTTATTTACTAAACAAAATATTGGCGTGTATTATTTTATAGCAAGCACGATATTACAAATCGTTTTATTGAAAAATAAAAAAGATGCAATAATTAATATTATAAAACAAGGATTAATAGTTACATTATTAGTAATAACTACATTTATCATTTTTTATATTAATGGTAATTTATTAGATTTTATAAATTATGCTTTTTTAGGAATGGGAGAATTCGCAAGAGAAAACGTCGGAATAGAACCTATAAACATGCTATATTTAATAGTTGCACTTATTACTATAATTGGTAGTATTATTTGTATAAGATATATAAATAGTGAAGAACAAAAAAGAAATATCTTAATATTGTTAATATTTTCAATATTCTTAATGTTAATAATTTATCCAATTATTAATATGTACCATATATTAATTGGAATGATAACATTTATTATATTATTAATATATTTAGTACATATAACTATTTTAACAGCATTTCAGAATAAAAAAAATATTATAAATATAGCTATTTTAATAATATCTTCAATAATAATATTATTAGGAATAAAAAATGTAATTGTTGTAAATTCGTATGATATTGTAAGAGGTGAAAAAAATACTCCATATTTTGGAGCGTTATTATATAGAAAACAATATAATAACATAGAAATTGTAAATAATTATATAAGCGAACAGAATGAAAAAGCTGTTATTTTTTCTGGAGATGCGGCATTATATAATATCCCAAAAAAAAGAACTTATGGTGCAATGGACTTGCCATTTTTAGGTAATATGGGAAAAAACGGCGAAGAAGAAATGATTAAGAAAATAACTAATATGGTCGGATATAAAATTTTAATTAAAGAGCCAATATTGTGGCAAGAATCAGAAAAAATAATAAATTTCATAAAAGAAAATTATGAAAAAATTGGAGAAATTAATGATTTTCAAATCTACGAAATTAAATAAATATTATAATAAATAAAATATAAATAATGTACACAATAATTTTATATTGTTGTATCAGAATATTAAAATTTTGAATATTATAAAAGGATTACGTTAAAAACAGAAAGGATATAAATAATGGATAATTCACTAAAATTTGAACAATATAGAAAAGAATATGAAGAATTTTATTTTAATAACTATATTATCAAAGAAGATAAAGAAGCCATATATTTAGAGTATGAATTTGAAATACCAAAACTTACAAAATTTAAACCAAAGTTAAAAATACTTAAAAAGAATTTCGCTTTTAAAGATATTAATACTACATATGTTCAAAATATGGTATTTAACATAGGAATGATAGAACTTATAAGTTACTGGAAAAGTACATGCTCTCCTAAAATTATTGTAAAATGTGGATACTTAAATTTAGAACAGATTGAATGGTGGAAGAAACTATATTTTTATGGTTTAGGAGAATTATTTTATAGAAACAACATAAAAACAGATATTAAAAATTTTGTGAATATAGAATGTATAAATACTACAAACATGTTTAATTACGAAAACATTTGTGATACATATAGCGGTTATATAATTCCAATAGGTGGTGGTAAAGATTCTATTGTTACATTAGAAACGCTAAAAATTAATAAAAATAATGATTATTGTTTAATTATTAACCCTAAGCCAACAACTTTAAAATGTGCAGAAATATCAGGATTTACATCAAATAATATAATTGAGATTTATAGAAATATAGATCCAAATTTAATAAAACTAAATGAACAAGGATTTATAAATGGGCATACTCCATTTTCTGCTATGCTTGCATTTTTATCATACTTTGTAGCATATTTATTATCTAAGAAATATATTGCTTTATCCAATGAAAACAGTGCTAACGAATCGAATATCTTAGGCGAAAAAATTAATCATCAATATTCAAAAAGCTTTGAATTTGAATGCGATTTTGAGAAATATGCAGATAAATATTTAAAAGCGCCTGTAAAATATTTTAGTTTTTTACGACCATTAAACGAATTACAGATAGCAAAAATATTTTCAAAGTATGAAAAATATCATAGTGTTTTTAGAAGTTGTAATGTAGGCAGTAAAGAAAAAGAGTGGAAATGGTGTTGCAATTGTGCAAAATGCTTATTTGCCTATATAATACTAAGTCCATATCTATATAAGGAGAAATTAATTAAAATATTTGGAGAAGATCTATTCGAAAAATCTGATTTATTAGATATATTTTTAGAATTAACAGGAAATAAAGAAGTAAAACCTTTTGATTGTGTTGGTACTTTTGAAGAAGTAAATTTTGCTGTAAGTAAAACAATTGAAAATTTAGAAAAAACAAAATCAGATTTACCATATTTACTAAAATATTATAAAAACAATTATGAATTAGTAAATACTAAAAACGATATAACTAAAAGGTATAATGAACAAAATAATTTAAATGAAGAGCAAAATAATATATTAAGAAAAGAGGTACTTTTAATTGATTAGTGATTTAATACAATATTTTCAAAATAAAAAAGTACTTATTTTAGGATTTGGCAAAGAAGGCCAATCTACATACAAATTAATAAGAAAATACTTAAAAGAGCAGCATCTATATATTGCAGATAAAAAAGAAAATTTAAAACAGAGTTGTGATTTATTAAAGAAAGATAGTAATATAACATGTATAAGTGGAGAAAAATACTTAGAAAACTTGCAAGATTATGATGTTATTATGAAAGCACCAGGAATTTCTTTTGCTCATATAGATACAACACAATATTTTCATAAAATAAAATCGCAGTTAGAATTATTATTGGAATTTTTTAATATTTTTACAATAGGAATTACTGGAACAAAAGGAAAAAGCACAACAAGTTCATTAATATATAAAATATTATCAGATCAAAATGTAAAAAGTATGCTATTAGGAAACATTGGAGTTCCAATATTCGACTATATAGATAATATACAAGAAGAAGATATTACATTGGTTTTAGAGATGTCATCACACCAATTAGAATATATGGAATTATCGCCTAATATTGCAGTTTTGTTAAATATTTATGAAGAACATTTAGACCATTATGAATCTTTTGAAAAATATGCTATGGCAAAATGCAATATCTTTAAATATCAGAAAAAATCAGATTATCTTTTATATAATACAGACATTGACATATTAAACAAATTAGTTAAAAATACATGCGGAACTACATATAGAGTAAGTCTTCAAGGAAAAGGTGGAAGTAATATATATTTAAAAGAAAATAAAATATATTATAACGACATTCCAATATACGATAAAAATGAACCAAGAAATTTAATTGGGGATTATAACTTAAATAACATTATGTTTGCCCTTGGTGTTTCTGAAATATTAAAATTGGATATTCAAAAAACAATAAAAAGCATAAGTGAATTTAAAACATTAGAACATAGACTAGAATTTGTAGGTAAATATGATGATGTTTTATATTACGATAATAGCATAGGTACTGTTCCGATGGCTACAATGGAAGCAGTAAAAGCATTAGGAAATGTAGATACACTAATAATTGGCGGGATGGACAGAGGAATAAATTATAATGAATTTATAGAATTTTTAAATAATAGTAAAATTGGAAATATAATATGTATGCCTAAAACTGGGCATGACATTGCGAAAGAGTTAAACAAAGAAAAGCGATATGTTGTGGAAACTTTGGAGGAAGCGGTTTTGGTTGCTAAAAATGTAACTAAAAAGGGAAAAATTTGCTTATTATCACCTGCAGCAGCAAGTTATGGCTTTTTTAAAAACTTTGAGGAAAAAGGAAATTTATATAAAAGACTAGTAAAAAATACTTAACGTATTTTTTACTAGTCTTTTGTTGTAAAACAAAAGAGATGCCTTCTTCCATTGCATCTCTTTCTAACTATATGACTTCTGCAGAACTTTAGTCACTTTTTAAGCTACTTATATTGTATTATGAAAAGTAGAATTGTCAAACTATTTTCAAAAATTTTCTTTAAAACTCATTGCTAATACCTTCTAATATTATTATAGAGAATGGAGAAATGTTACAAAAATATTAAATTTTTATGACAAATATATTTTTATTTTCATATTTATTGTTAAAAATTTAATTTTGTGATATAAATTACATAAATAAAAGGAGGTTATCTAATGTTTACATATAATGTGGAAGGAAAGAAAGTGGAAGAAGCAATACAACAAATTTATAGGGATTTTGCCCTACAATATGGTGAAATTCAAAAATCAGAGTTATCAGAAAGTGAAAAACAAACAAAAATAAATAGCTTACTTGAAAAAGCTAATAACGCAGAGGAGATATTAAGAAATACAATAAGTTTATCAGAATTATCAAGTGAAGATAAAGAGTCTTTAGGTATAAAAGAAGAAAATGAGCCAGTTGTAGATGAAAAAGTCGTTGATACTTTGGTTTCGATATATGCAACTAGAGCCAAAATGCCAAAAGAAAGACTGGATGCAATAGATATATTAGATGGTATAACTTTAGGTGAAAATGATCAACTAGAAGATATAGATACAACTTCATTTGAAGAAGAATTAAAACAATTTTTCACAGAGCATTATTATGATTTATTAGGTAGTTGCTATAATGATTTTCTTTCTGATATAGTAGAAATCCCATATGAAGATGGAATTTCACCTAAAAAATATGGAGATTTAGCTCAACTTGCTATAAAACACCATTTGGATCCTAAAAAATTTAACTGTTTTGGTTATCAAATTACAGTACAGGAAGGTTTAGTTGCAGAAGAAAATTCAGTTTTAGGTAAAATCAATGTGTTTTATGCTACTCCAGAAGGAATAAATAGAAGAATATATGATTTATATAGCGAATCATTATACAGAGAACAAAAAAATAATGGCAAAGATCGCTTTTCAAATGGTACAAGAGGATTAAAAAATGCTTATATTACCTATGCAGAAAAAAATGGGTTTGAGATACAAGATAGAGATGTACTTGAAGAAATACCAGTAGATATGAAAAAAGTACAAGGTATTGCAAGTTATATAAACAGAGTATTAAATGAAAATGGAACAATATCAAGTGATATGACAGAGCAATTTGCAGGTGAAATACAAAAAGACTATTCAAAAATAATGAATTTAACTTCATTTAATTTTGGAGAGTTAGAAACAGTAAAACAACTAGCAAATGATAAATATGTATCATTATATTTAAGTATTAACGAGGATAGTGTATTAAAAACAGATGATAAATTTAGTCCGGATATTGCGTATGCGACACCAGAATATATAAGAGATGAATATAAAATACTTATGGGAAGAATAAAAGAATTATCTTACACAGATGCTTTTTCTAGTGGATATTCTGATGTTGAAAAAGCAAATAAGCAAAAAGAAGCATTTAGAAGATATATTCGTGATAATGGAATTGAAGGAATTGATATATCTATTCCAGAAGTAGAAATAGATCATAAAAAGACAGAACTGATTGCAGATGCTATATTAAATAAATATGGAGCAGAATATGAAAACAAAGAAGAAATGAAAGCAAGAATTCTTAAAAAAGTCGAAGATAGATACCCAGAAATGTTTTATGAAAGACAAACAATAAGATTAGATGACTTAGTTGGCGAAGAATTAAAGGATATGGGATGTAGTTTTGTAACTGAAAGATTATATATGCAAAATGACTTCGGATATATTGGAGATTTTACTGGATATGGAGAATGTATATATGCAACTCCAGAAGCTATTGCAGGAAAAATAGAGGTATTAGATGATAAAATATCTAGTAGCAATGTTTTTTTTGAGGAAAAAAGAATTAGAGAACAATTAGTACGATATGCCAAAGATAATAATTTTAAAATACAAATACCAGATATAGAAAGTGTTGAAAATAAAAGACAAAGACAACAAGACATATTCTCTTTTAGAGGTAGTGGATTAGGTTTCTTTGACAGAGATATGTTACCAGATGATCCAACTGCTAGACCAAAAATAGAATTAAATGATTCTATTTCTGATGTTATCTATAAAGTTTCTGAAGGAGTACCTGGAGCAATAGTGGGATTAACAAAACTTATGAAATCGGATGAAGCAGGATTTATGCTTTTATTAGGTTTAGATGATATGAATATAAGAGGCTCACAAGTTTGGGAAGCATATAAATACTTGTATAATGAAGATGGAAAGAAATTTGCAGAGGCTGTTAGGAAAAGAGATAAAAAGATGGTGGATTTCATAAATGAAGAATTAGCATCTGTAGGAGGAGAAAAAGCAGTTACAGGAGGAGCTTCTTTTGACAGAAATGAAACTCCAGATAAATATAGATTTACAGAAGAAGAAGTCGAGCAATTAAGAACTCAAAGAGAAGAAAGAAGGGAAAAACAAAGAGCAGCAAGAGAAAAAATGCTTGCTAATAGTCCAGCTAAAAAGAAGAAACCAGGTCAAAAGAGAAGAGAAGAAAGAGATGCAAAAAAGAAAGCATATAGAGAAAGATTAATTGCAAAAGGTAAGAGAAGTATTGGAGAACTAGATAAAGAACTAACCGAATTACAAGATAAAGAACAACAAGCAAAAGAATTATATAATCAGTATGAAGCACAACTAGAAAATCAAACTAAAGAAGGAAGGGAAGAACAATGATAGAAAAAATTAAAGAATTTTTTAGAAAGTTATTCGGTATAAATAGTCAAATTTATTTAGAAGCACCAAAAAAAGAAATGCCTAGAAATGAAATTTTACATACAAACAATATAGAATCTCAAAATAAATATAATCAATTTCAAGGACAAATAAAAATAATTCCAGATCAAGAGAAAGAAAAAGCATTAAATTTACAAAATGCTTATAAAGCTGGAGTAATCGAGGAAGAAGATTTATCAGAAGAAGATTTTGATATATTAAGTAATTTATATGAAAGTCAAATTCAAAATACAAAAAGTTCTATAGAAAACTACCGAAAGAAGATTTTAAATATACAAAATAAATTGGTATCTAGTAATTAAATACAATATTATGTAGAAGGCAAGTTTCCAAACTTGCCTTCAAGTATATACATTTATCTCTCTAAATCTCATTCTAAATCTTTTTGGTTTTCTTCAAAGTCTAGTTGTTTTAATGGGTCAATATAAGTATGTGTATCTTCTTGAAAATTTTTAACTAACTCTTTTGACTCATAACCCGAAGGTCGTAA
>CANQXO010000044.1 GCA_947627825.1 uncultured Clostridia bacterium | reverse complement strand
CAAAAACAAATTAAATTGGGGAAAAAGCCATCAATTGATACAATTGTTTTTGGAGATGTAGCAAATACATATAGTGCATTCCTAATACAAAATATGTTTCCTGTAACAGAACAATATATAGAAAGCCAATATATAAAGAATAAAGTACCGATAAGATTATCAAATAGATTACAAAAGGAAATTGTAGACAAGGCAACTAAGGTTTTGAATTTATATAATCATGGAATGAAAAATATTATTTTTCCAAATATTGATAAAATATTAGAACAATTATTATAATTTTTATTTATTCTAATTAGATAAATAGTAATAGGAGAGAGGGGATATATTTCAAAATCTTGAAACTATAAAAATAAAATAAATTATAAATTTCTCTGAAACAAAATCTAAAAATTTATATTGTATATAATAAAAATAATTATTCCGAAAAAGTAAAGTTTTTTTATTTTTCGGAATAATAAATTACAATTGTTACAATTATAATTTATATATATTATTACTTTTTATAAAGCTTCAAAATCAATTTTAAGACGATTTTATATTTAACTAATAAAAGTTAATCATCTGAAATTTAATTTAAATATTTAAAAACTATTATCTATATAATGTAAAACCGTTTTAAATATTGTAAAATCAATAGTTTTTGAAACAGACTGAAAAACGGCCAAAAAAACGACGCACGAGAATTGATTTTAAGACAATTCTATAAAAAGGACATATAGTTTGTTGTCTAAAAAATGAGCAAAAAGCTTAATATTAGCGAAATAGGAGCTTATACAAAAATCCCTACTTTCATCTGCATGAAACTTTGATTTCACGCAACTTCATAATACAGAAAATACACCTATTTCTTTCCTCCCTCCTTCATTTGTTATTAACAAACAATTCTATCTTTATTTTATTAAGATAAAATTTTATGTCAAAAATAAACCAAGCTAAATTAATGAAATTTAAAATAAGCTTGGATTACTTTTTGTTTTAAGTTTATATTTATTGTAATAATTAGAATCTTCTTAATTTCATATTTAATTCTTTTAAAAGTTCTTTGTTATCAGCTGTTTTCATTACAAAATTGATAACATCTTCTGTAACCTCTGCTGGTGGTCTTGCAGATAAGGCCTTTCTTAATACATATACTGTTTCTAGTTCTTCTTTAGATAAAAGTAAATCTTCTCTACGAGTTCCTGATTTATTAATATCTATGGCTGGGAATATTCTTTTTTCTGATAGGCTTCTATCTAATACAACCTCCATATTACCTGTACCTTTAAATTCTTCAAATATTACATCATCCATCCTACTCCCTGTTTCAACTAATGCTGTTGCAAGTATTGTTAGACTTCCCCCATTTTCAATATTTCTTGCAGCTCCAAAAAATTTCTTAGGTTTATGTAGTGCAGCAGGGTCTAAACCGCCTGATAATGTTCTACCAGATGCAGGGACTGTTAGGTTGTACGCTCTTGCGAGTCTAGTTATACTATCTAATAAAATGATAACATCCTTCTTATGCTCAATAAGTCTTTTGGCTCTTTCTAATACCATTTCTGCTACTTTGACATGATGTTCAGGTAGTTCATCAAAGGTTGAATATATTACTTCACCTTTAATTGACCTTTTCATATCAGTTACTTCTTCAGGTCTTTCATCTATTAGAAGTACAATTAGTTCTATTTCTGGATTATTTATCGTTATGCTATTAGCTATTTTCTTTAGAAGTGTTGTTTTTCCAACTTTAGGTGGAGCAACAATCATTCCTCTTTGTCCTTTTCCTATTGGGCATATTAAATCTATAATTCGCATTGCATATTCCGTCTGAGTAGTTTCCATTTTTATTTTTTCATTAGGATAAATTGGTGTTAAGTCATCAAATTTATGTCTTTTATAAGCTTTTTCAGGTGCTTCACCATTTACTTCTCCGACAAATATAAGGGCAGGAAATTTCTCACCTTCCTTAGGATTTCGTGCAACTCCTTTTATTTTATCTCCATTATCTAGTTTAAATCTTCTAATTTGTACTGGGGAAATATAAATATCTTTTGGTGTAGATAGATAATTTTCTCCTCTTAAAAATCCGTAGCCGTCTGGTAATATTTCTAATATTCCTTCTGCTATTCTATCGTTAGAAGTTAGTGTATATCCTTCCTCTACTCTAGTTTCAATGCTTTCCTCTTTTTCTTCATCTTTTTCAATATTTACTGTTTCTAAAGTATTTATATTATCTAAATTCTCATTATTTACTTCTCCTACATCTTGTGTTGTATTGTTTTCTGTATCATTTAAAATCTTGTATAGTTCATCTCTTTTTAATTTTGATACGCTTTTCACTCCTTTTTCTTTAGCAATTTGACGGAGTTGTGCTAAAGTATAATCTTCATAATTCATAAATAATAGTTCCTTTCATTTTATTTAAATTTAATCCGTGGGGATTTTTATAGAATAAATAGATAGAATAAACAAAATAATAGCAATATTATTGTAACAAAATATGAAAAATTTGTCAACTTCTGTTACCATAATATAGTAAAGAAATTAAACTTTATCCATAAAAAAACAGTATAATTATATTCTAATTATACCATTTTATATATTTTTAATTTTACTATTTTGACGCATCTATATAAACTCTCTCATTTGGAAGATACATATCTAATTTATCTCTAGCAATTTGCTCAATAAATTCAGTAGAATTAAGGCTTTCTAATGTTTGAGATAATTCTTGTTGAGTTTGATTTTCATTTAATATTTGATTAGAATATTCTTTTCCTTCTTTTGCATAAGTGTTTAGAAGTTTTTGCTGACTTATAAGTGTATAAACAACATACATTGCTAAAAGAATAAATATAATTCTTTTTACTATTGCTTTCATTTTTACTCCTATAATTTATAACTCTCCTACTTATATTTTTCTACAAAAAAACTTATAATCCTTCTTTTTTATCCTATTTTATGTTTTTTCTTGTCAATTTTTGAAAGTTTTTTAGAGGTTATTTTAATAAAAGAGTTCTTTATTTTTAATATAATTATATGTATTTTTAATGAAGTTATTTTGGCTATTTTAATACATTTTGAGGCTATTTTTCTTATTATATTAGTTAATTTGATTATGACTGGTTTAAAAAAGTTTATTATTTTCACATTTATTTTTATAAAATATTTGCTTATTGTTATTAGATAAATCACTATTCCTAATATTAGTCCAATAAATATATATGCTCTTAGTTCGCCATAACTTATTGTGAATATTTCCCATATTAATATAAATCCAACTATTATCCAAAAAATTGTATCTTCAATGTATGTTATCCAGTTTGGGGTTTTTATTGATTTTCTTAATACACGAAATATATCGAAAATCATACTAACTATTACGCCAGATACGATATATATAAAAAATATATATAATTGTTTATTCATAGGTGCTCCTACTTAAATATTTTTCCTAAAATTCCTTGTGCTGATGCTTTTTTGTCTTGTTTTTCACTATAACTTAATGTATTTATATTTCCATCAACTACAACTTCAGTGGTATCTAAGCTTAATTTATTAATTCGTAGGTCTTCCCCTTTTACTGTCAACATTCCTAAGTCTGTTTCTAGTATTACAATTTGGTCATCAAAACTCAAAACATCCAAAACGCCTGAAATAGAGAGTTTTCTTCTATTTTCTAGGATTACATTTTGGATGGTATCGCTTTTTATTTGATTCTTAGAATATTCTTCTGATAACATGGATATCCTCCTTATTTGTCTACAATTCTCTATAAATTATATTCTGCTTAGTAGACAAATATGACAAGTCTATCCTCCATTTTGTACTTGTAGTCCGCAAACTATTGATACTATTAATAAAATAATGAATACTACTATCGATATAGTCATTATCGTTTTTCTTTTATTTCTATTCTTTTGTTTTGTTTCTTTTTCTTCATCTTTAATCTTTTTGATTTCTAAATTCGAAAATAATTTGATTAACTGTTTTCTATTTACCATTACAGTTGGTAAAGTTATAAGCATGGCATTTTCATTTTGCATATAAATTATATTTAACATATAGTTATTTATAGGAAATCCAAAGAATCTAACAATGTCCTTTGATAAATATATATTTACCAAATCTTTTGCTGGAATTTGTGTTTCTTGTAAATTAATTTGTACATTTAAAGTGTTCTTATCCAATTTTATTTTATATGTACTGTTAAATATTGATAGAAGAAATAGCCCTAACAATAGTAAAAAACAATATAATATTACAACGAAATTAGTTTTAAAAGTATAAATTAGCAGTAAAAAAGCAACTAATATTGTTAATAAAATTTGTATTTGATAATTTATTACAAAATTTTTATAAGTTGATTTGACTTCTGAGGTATCATTGATGTTTGTTAATTTACTATATTTATTATGATTGCATTTTTCATATACTGATTTCATTGTAGTTATATTTCTTTTTTTATTTTTATTCATAACTATACCACTTCCTTTAGTTTATTTACTAGTTAATCTTTTCGTATCTCTTGCAATTACTAATTCTTCATTTGTTGGTATTACCCAAACTTCAATTTTTGAATTATCGGTAGAAATTTTTATTTCTTCTCCCTTTACTTTGTTTTTTTCTTCATCAATTTCTAGTCCCATGTATTTTAAATAATTGCAAATATCTGCTCTTATTCCACATTGATTTTCTCCAACGCCACCTGTAAATGTTATTACATCTACACCTTGCATTGCCATTATATATTTTGCAATAAATCCTGCTACAGCATATTTGTATTGTTTTAATGAAAGTATTGCTTTTTCATTTCCTTCTTGTGCTGCAGCTTCAATGTCTCTTACATCTTTTGATACACCGCTTATTCCATACAATCCAGATTCTTGATTTAACAATGCATCCATTTGAGTTGGTGTTAGTCCTTCTTTTTCCATTATAAATGTTACAATAGATGGGTCCAAATCGCCTGACCTAGCACACATTGGTATTCCTGCTACTGGTGATAGTCCCATAGATGTTTCTACTGATTTTCCATTTTCAATAGCGCAAATACTTGCACCTTGTCCTAAATGGCAATTTATTATTTTTAAATCTTTTTTATTTAATATTTCTGATATTCTATTTGAAACATAGAAATGAGATGTTCCATGGAAACCATATCTTCTAATTTTATATTTTTCATAATATTTATAAGGTATTGGATAAATGTATCTTTCTTCTGGTATTGTTTGATGAAATGCTGTGTCAAATACTGTTACCATTGGCTTTCCAGGCATTAGTTCTTGGCAAGCTCTTATTCCTGCTAATGCACATGGATTATGTACAGGTGCTAAGCTAGCAATTTCTTCTATTCCCTTTATTACTTCTTCATCTACAACTACTGATTGAGTAAATTTTTCTCCTCCATGAACTATTCTATGACCAATACTGTCTATTTCATTTAATGATTTTATAACTCCATATTCGCTACTTAGCAATTGTTTTATGATAAATTCAAGTGCTTCTCTATGGTCGTTTACGGGATTTTCTAGTCGATATTTTTCATCGTTTACCTTATGAGTTAAAAATGAATTTTCACTGCCTATTCTTTCGTAATTTCCTTTTGCTATTACTTTTTCTCCATTCATATCAATTAATTGATATTTAAGTGAAGAACTCCCACAATTAATAACTAATATTTTCATAAAAGTTTTCCTTTCCATAATATATTAATTTTATAATTCTGAACAAATTTTCTTTGTTTCTCTAGCAATAGCTAGTTCTTCGTTTGTTGGTATAACAAATACAGCAACTTTTGAATTTGGAGATGATATTTTTGCTTCTACTGCAAATGCGTCCATATTGGCTTTTGTGTCAAGCTCTACCCCCATAAAAGCTAGTTGTTTACATATAGCTTCTCTTGATTCTGGGCCTCTCTCTCCTACCCCTGCAGTAAATGATATTACATCTACACCATTCATAGCAACAGCACATCTAGCTATATAACATGCTATTAAATAATGATAGTTGTCTAATGCTAATCTTGCTTGTTCATTTCCTTCTCTATCAGCTTGTTCAATATCTCTATTGTCAGCAGAAATTTTAGATATTCCAAATAATCCACTTTTTTGATTAAGTATTACATCCATTTCTTCTGGTGAAATATTTTCTTTTTTCATTAAAAAGGTTACAACTGATGGGTCTAAATCACCACTTCTTGAACCCATAGGAATACCAGCTACAGGAGTTAGTCCCATAGAAGTTTCAACTGATTTGCCATCTTGTATTGCGCAAATACTTGCTCCTTGACCAATATGACAATTGATTATCTTTAAATCTTCAATTGGTTTTCCCATTAATTCTGCTACTCTGTTTGAAACAAATTTATGAGATGTTCCGTGGAATCCATATTTTCTTATTCCATATTTTTCATAGTATTCATATGGTATTGGGTATATAAATCTTTCTTTTGGTATTGTTTGATGAAATGCTGTATCAAATACAACTACATTAGGTTTTCCTACCATTTCTTTTTGACATGCTTTGATTACTTGAACAGCAGCTATATTGTGTAAAGGAGCAAGTGTTGCACAATCTGCAATTTCTTGTAATACTGCGTCATCAACTAAAACAGATTTATTAAAGTGTTCTCCACCATGAACTATTCTATGGCCTATACTATCTATTTCGTCCATTGATTTTATAACTCCGTAATCTTTATGTAGTAATTGTTCCATTATAAATTTAAGTGCTTCTTCATGATTGGAAACTGGATTTTGTAGTTTTATTTTTTCTCCATTTACTTTGTGTGTTACAAAGGAATTATCGCTTCCTATTCTTTCGTAATTTCCTGATGCTAATACACTTTCGTTTTCCATATCAATTACTTGATATTTTAATGATGAACTTCCTGAGTTTAAAACTAATATTTTCATATTTCCTCCTCGTATAATGAGCATATTGTTCATTATATTATTACTTTATATATTTTTATATATTTCATTTTCTTTTTAAACATTTTGAGCTTGAACTGCTGTTATTGCAACAACTCCAGCAACATCTTCTGCTGAGCAACCTCTTGACAAATCATTTACTGGTTTAGCTAATCCTTGGCAAAGTGGTCCATAAGCTTCTGCGTGTCCAATTCTTTGTACTAATTTATATCCGATATTTCCTGCATTTAAGTCTGGGAATATTAATATATTTGCATGACCAGCAACTTGGCTTCCTGGGGCTTTTGATGCTCCTACTTCTGGAATAATTGCTGCATCAAGTTGCATTTCACCATCTAATAGTAAATCAGGTGCCTTTGCATGAGCAAGATTTGTAGCTTCGATAACTTTTTCTGTTAAATCAGATTTTGCACTTCCTTTAGTAGAGTATGATAACATAGCAATTTTTGGAGCTTCTGTTTTACTTACTAATTCTGCAAAAGATTGGCTAGATGTAATTGCTATATCTGATAATTGTTCTGCAGTTGGATTTTCGTTCATACCACAGTCAGAGAAAATCATTACTCCATCTTTTCCGAACTCTTTATCTTTTAATACCATAATGAAAAATGCTGAAACTGTTTTTATGCCTGGTGCTCCTTTTATTATTTGTAAAGCTGGTCTTAAAGTATCTGAGGTTGGATTACATGCACCTGATACAAATCCATCTGCATCTCCGAGTTTAACCATCATTGTGGCAAAATATCTTGAATTTTCTAGTAGAAGATTTTTTGCCATCTCAAAAGTCATTCCTTTTTCTTTTCTTAATTCATACAAATTTTGAATATAGAAATCTAGTTTTTCAAATGTTTGTGGATTAATTATTTCTATACCAGAAATGTCTACATTATTTTCCTGTGCTAAATTACTAATTTCATCTGGATTTCCTATAAGAATAATTTTAGCAAAACCTTCTCTAATAACTTGTTCTGCTCCCTTTAATATTCTAATATCATTAGATTCTGGCAAAACGATAGTTTTCATATTTTGTTTTGCCTTTTCCTTCATATCATCAATAAAGCTCATTTCACAACTCCTTTATTTATATAATAGATAGCCATATTATATAAAAAATTAACCAAAAATACAATAATTTTTATATTATTTTTAAATAAATAATTATAAAAATTAAAATTTTAAATCTAATCTATTAATTTTAACCAATTACAATTTTTAAAAGCATTAAAACCGTTGAAATAAATGAGTTTTTTTGTTACAATATCTTTAAATTACTTATAAAAATAATGAAAGGATTATATGGAATTAATATATATAGTTAATGATGAAACTGATTTAGTAAAAATATTAAAAGATATATTAGGTATTTCTAGTAGACTGTATAGAAAGATAAAAAATGATTACATATTTGTAAATGATAAAAAATATGATTTTAAAAATGTCATTAAATCTGGAGATATAATAAAAGTAAAGCTTGATTTTGATGAAGACAATTCAAATATTATGCCAAATGCAAATATTAAACTTGATATTCTATATGAAGATGAATGGCTTTTAGTTGTAAATAAAGATGCAAAAATGCCTGTCCATCCTTCCCTACACTATTATGAAAATAGCCTTTCTAATGGAGTTAGATATTATTATGATATAAATAAAATCCGCAAAAAGATTAGACCAATTAACAGACTTGACAAAGACACTTCTGGTATTGTTATTTTTGCTAAAAGTGAATATATACAAGATAATATTAAAATTCTTTTAAAAGAATATATTGCAGTCACGGAAAATGAATTTGCTAATTCAAAAGGTATCATTGATAAGCCAATTGCTCGAAAAGAAAAAAGTATAATTGAAAGATGTATTAGACAAGATGGAGATAAGGCAATTACTAAATACCAAGTATTAAAAACCTTTAAAATAAATAATCAAATTCTTTCTGTCGTAAAATGCAATTTGATAACTGGAAGAACTCATCAAATTAGAGTTCATCTATCTTCAATTGGACATCCTATTGTAGGAGATACTTTGTATGGAAATGAATCAAAACTAATTAATAGACAGGCACTCCACGCTTATCATATAAAATTTGTTCATCCAGTTTCTAAAAAAGAAATTGATATTATTTCAAAAATTCCAAACGATATGAAGAATTTAATTTAGATATAAAAAAAATAAACCGATACTCTTCCAAGACAAAAACATTTAAATGAATTATTCTAATGCAGAAAGAGCCCCTTTTAAGGGGCTCTCTTTGCTGTAAGGTGCATCATACTATTGTTTTATTACGAATTCACCGCGGACAATCATGTCCTCATCTTTGGGTCCAATACCAATAAAGGCAATAGGAACACCAACGAAGTCCTCGATGAATTCGATGTACCTTTTGGCTTCACTGGGAAGGTCGCTGTAGGTTTTACAACCTTCAGGAATTTCCCAACCATCGAATTTTTTACATTCGATTTTTGTGCCTCTGTACACATCGGAAAGGTCAGTAGGAACATAGTCAATATATTCCCAGTAAGCGTCGTCATCGGGATTGCTCTTGTAGCGATATTTTGTGCATACAAGAATTTCACCAATTTCAAGGCCTATCTTTCCAATTGTGTCCAGATGATTGATTGCCAAGCAGTTGTGACCATTTGTTTGAGCTGCATATTTGATTTGCACCAAATCAAGCCAGCCACATCTTCTTGGTCTTCCGTTCGTTGTTCCGTACTCGTGTCCAAGCTCTCTGATAATATCTCCCAAAGAGCCTTTCAGCTCAGTCGGGAAACATCCATTGCCGACTCTTGAAGTATAGGCTTTGAATACACCTATGGAATACAGAGCGTGCAATGGACCAGTACAACCTGCCGACAGAGTTGCGGAAGCATCTGCATCAGTTGATGTACAATACGGATAATATCCGTGATTCAAAGAAAGAGAAAACGACTGAGCACCTTCATAGAGGATAAGTTTATCCTCCTCATAAGCCTTATTCAGAATGATTTGAGTATTGCAGATGAAATCTTTGATATCTCTGCCGTACATTATGCAATAATCAATGCATTGCTGCTTAAGCTTAGGGTATTTGTCGATAATCTCTTGAGGCGCCGTTTCGAAGATTGAATCAATGCGTTCCCTAAAGGTTCCCTTCTTGATGTCAATCATTCTAACAGCATTTCGCTGGGCCTTAGATTCTACCGTTGGCCCAATGCCTCTGTGAGTTGTTCCTATGCTGTCGCTTCCTTTCTTTTCCTCCTCCCACTCATCTTTTACAATGTTGTAAGGAAGAGTAACTGCGATACGGTCGCTGATTTTCAGGTTATCCGGAGTAACTTCGATTCCATTGGAAACTAGGAGTCGAATCTCTTCACACAGAACCTTCAAATCAACAATCATACCCGGTGCCATTATACTGATTGCGTTTTGGCGAACAATACCGGTGGGAACAAGATGGAGAGGATACTTCACTCCTTTATAGACAACTGTGTGTCCTGCATTGTTACCACCGGTCGACCGAACAATAATGTCGGCCCACTGTGCTAGAAAACAAAGAACTTTGCCTTTGCCTTCGTCTCCCCATGCATCACCATTAACAGTAATTACATTACGATGAATGTCTTTGCACAAAGGACGAAAATTCATACGATACACCTTCTTTCAAAGAATTGAATGCTAAACTAGCACCTTACATATTTTTTATTCTATCATATATTATGTTAATTTTCAACTTTTTTCATAAAAAAATAGTAAATCTGTAAGCCGGGTTCTGTCTAGAATAGTCATTTATCTAGGACATATATTGCTATATGCCTCATGCCACCATTATAAGGAGATGACGAGCAGTCTTAGCCTCCTAGTCACGGTGTTGCTCCAGATGGGGTTTACACGGCTAGATGTATCACTACATCTACGGTGAGCTCTTACCTCGCCTTTTCA
>CANQXO010000043.1 GCA_947627825.1 uncultured Clostridia bacterium | reverse complement strand
GTTGAAGAAGCTCCTAAAATAGAAAAAGTGCGCAAAATAAATAAAAAAAAGCTAAAGCAAATAAAAAAACAAAAAACAAAAGAAAAAAGAAAAATAAGTAAGGAAATAAAAAAGCAAGAAAAACTAGAAGAAAAGCAAAGAGCAAAACGAAGAAAAAAGCTAAATCCTAAGCAAATCAAAAAAAGAGAAAAAAATAAAAAAATATTTACTTACTTGTTTTTATTCATTTTACTAATTGTAGCATTTTCACTATTTTTGCTTTCACCAATATTTAACATAGCAAAAATAGAAGTAAATGGAAATGAACAAGTTTCATCAGACGAAATAATTAGTTTATCAACCTTGCAAAAAGGCATTAATTTATTTAGAGTAAACAAAGGACAAACTATCCAAGCAATTAAAGAAAATGCTTTTATAGATAAAGTACAAATAATAAGAAAATTACCGGGAACTATAGAAATAAAAGTAACTGAAAGATATCCAGAATATTTCCTTGAAATAGGTGGCTCTTATGCATATATTGACAATAAAGGTTATATATTAGAGTTATCAACCGAAAAGCTAGAAGGAAAAGTAAAAATACAAGGCTATAAAACAAAGCAAGAAGACCTAAGACCAGGAAATAGAATTTGTGAAGAAGATGTGCAAGAATTAGATGCAATTAGAGTGATTTTAAGCACAACAGAACATTTTAACTTAAGAGAACTAATATCTTCAATAAATATAGAAGACAATACAAATTACATATTATATATAGAACCTAAAAATAAAACAGTAGTATTAGGAGATATAACAGACTTAGACACAAAACTACTATATTTGCAATCAATAATTAACAAAGAGGAAGACAGACCAGAAACAATATTTTTAAATGTAGATTATAGAAAACAACATCCTTATGGACGATATACTTAAAAGGTTTATGGGTAAATCCAAAAATCAAAACCCAAATTTATTACAAGGAGATTCGTATAAAAAATACGAGATAGAAAAATGAAACAAAAATCAGTAGGAATCTTATTTGGAATAATATGCTTTGTTTTAACACTAGCACTAACTTTACAAATAAGAACAATGACAATTGAAAGTTCAGTAGTGTCACAATCATTTGCAAATGATGAACTAAAAGACAGTTTATTAGAATGGAAAGAAAAATATGAAAAGGCAGTTGGAAAATTAGAAAATTCAAATAAAGAATTGGATGTAATAAGAGAATCAGCTACCACAAATGCCGAAAATTCCGAAGAAAAAACAGCAAGACTAAAAAACAATAATGTATTATTAGGTCTTACAAATGTTCAAGGAGACGGTATAGTAATTGGGCTTGCAGACGCCCAATCATCAAGTGCTATACTAGATGCAAGTACTTTATTAATACATGACGGAAATTTAAGAGAAATTGTTAATGAATTAGCAAATGCAGGAGCAGAGGCTATAGAAATAAATGGACAAAGAATTGTAAACTCTACATATATAATGTGTGCAGGAAATGTTATATTAGTAAATGGAGAAAAAATTAGTTCACCATGTACTATAAAAGCAATAGGGCATCAAGAAAGACTAACTGGAGCAGTTGAAAGAGCAGGAGGTATATTACAGCAATTAAGAATGAATAATTTATCTGTAACTGTTGAAAAAAAGTCCAACATAAAAATAAATAAATACAATGGAGCAATAACAAAAAAATACATGAAGGACAGGGGTGAATAATTATGAAGTTAAATTTAAAACAAGATAAAGAAAAAATTATAATGGCTGTAATAGTAGGAATAATAAGTTTATTACTAGTAACTTCAATGTTCATTCAATTTAAAACAGTTGACAAATCAGAAGAATCAAATTTAGAAAGTTTAAGAAGTGATGAACTTAAAACACAAATTGCTACATATAAATCAAAATACGAAGAAACAATGGAACAATATGAAGAAAATCAAAATACCATATCAGAATACATTTCAACAATGTCTGAAAATAAAGAATCAACCGATTTGCTAGACAAAGAATTAAATGATTCAGAAACACTATTAGGACTTACAGATGTAGAAGGAGAAGGAGTAATAATTACATTAAGAGATACTGACGAAGCAACCTATACAGCCTCAGACTTATTAATGTTAATAAATGAATTAAAATATGCGGGAGCAGAAGCGATATCCATCAATGATAACAGAGTAATAAACTTAACAGAAATTATGGCAATAAATAATAGTTTTATCGTAATAAATGCAGACCAAAGAATAAACTCTCCATACACCATAAAAGCCATTGGAGATAAATCATATTTAATGAGTACACTAAATTTAAAAAACAGTGGTTATGTTGACTTAATGAGAGTAAACAATCTAGAAATTTCAGTAGAAGAATCAGATAATATAGTAATAGGCAAATATACAAAAACTATAACAGCACAAGCTATGAAGGAGGTAGAATAAAATGGTAATAATATCAACTATAATAGGAGGCCTTTTAGGCATAATTTTAGGGTTTTTAATACCTACAATACCATATACAGCATCAAAATATTTGGCAATAGCAATAGTTGCAGCATTAGATTCAGTATTTGGAGGAATGGCATCAGGAATCAAGAAAAATTTTGATTTAAAAGTATTTATATCAGGATTTTTTGTAAATGCCATAATAGCAATGCTTTTAACATATTTAGGACAACGATTAAATGTAGATATTTACTTAGCTGCTATAATTGTTTTTGTAGGAAGAATGTTTAACAATTTGGGAATAATTAGAAGATATTATTTATCAAAAATCAGCAAAAAACTAGAGAAAAAACAAGCAAAAACTGATAAAGAAAATTAACAATAAATTGGAAATAAAAGGAAACAGAATATTATTACAGGAGCTTTACAAAATTATTACAAAATTATTTCAAATTCTATTGACTTTTTAAAAAAAATAATATATTCTTTAAAAAAAACAAGAAAAAAAGAAAACAGACTGGGGGTAATTTACTTTGGCTATTGGTGATATCATTGTAGGTATTGATATCGGTGCATCTAAGATAGGCTTAGTTGTAGGCGAGGTCAATAATTTTAATCAAATTGAAGTCATTTGTAACACCAGTAAAAAAAGTAGTGGCATACAAAAAGGAAAAATAGTCGACGAAACAGAACTTGCAGAGTCAATATCAAATGTTGTAAAAGATGCAGAAAAAGAAATGAATATGCGCATTAATTCAGCATATATAACAATTCCAGGAAAGTATGTTACAATTATACAAAACAGTGTTACAAGGGAAGCTAAAGATAAATATTCAGGAATATCAGCCAGAGATATATCAAATGCCATAATGCAAGCAAAAGATATAGATGTACCTGAAGGAAAGCAAATAATAGATATTGTAGCAAACAATTTTACACTAGACGATGGAAAAGTAGTAGAAGACCCACTAGGAGCCTTTAGTAGCAAATTCGTTTTAGACGCACAAATTGTTTTAGCTGACAAAGATTATATAAGAACAATATCAAGTATATTTAGAAAAGTAGATATTGATATTGACGGAATGGTTCCAATAACTCTAGCAGAAAAGAACCTTATATTAGATGAAACTGAACAAGTAGACTACATAATGTTACTAGACATAGGAGCAGAAAACACAGACATAGGAATTTTTGATGAGAACAAATTTATCTATACAAGTGGAATTCCAATAGGAGGAAACAACATAACAAACGACATAGAACTTGTACTAAATATTTCTCATGAAGAAGCAGAAAAATTAAAAAGACAATATGGACTAGCTCTAAAATCATACATAGATAATGACACAGAAGTAGTTCTAAATACAGTAAAAAGTGGAAACAAAATTGTTCGAAGCTCAAATATTGTAGAAATCATAGAAGCTAGAATTGAGCAAATATTTGAATTAGTAAATAAGGATATAACTAATCAAGGCATAAAACAAAAAATAAATAATGTAATTTTAACAGGACAAGGAATTACAAATATAAGCAAAAGCGATATAGTAGGAAAAATTACATTAAATATTCCAGTAAAAATGGCAAACTCAAAAATAGCAGGATTAATAAAGCCAAGTTATGTAACAGCCTATGCTTTAGTTAGGTATATTGCATCAAGACCATTTGCAAAAACAGTAGCAAGTAGCTTAGATATAAATTCGAACGAAGGATTTTTACAAAATATACTAGAAAAAGTAAAAGATTTTTTCTATTCATAAGAGAAGTTAAATAGGTATAAATGTATTAGGAGGAAGAATTATGTTAATGGACAATAGTAACTATGAAGAAAATTTAAATTCAACAGATGAAACTGCTGTAATCAAAGTTATAGGAGTTGGTGGAGCAGGAAATAATGCAGTAAATAGAATGGTTGACTCAGGAATAGAAGGAGTAGAATTTGTATCTATTAATACTGACAGACAAGCACTTATGTTATCAAAAGCAAAAACAAAAATTCAAATAGGTGAAAAAATTACAAGAGGTTTAGGAGCAGGAGCAAATCCAGACATAGGAGCACAAGCAGCAGAAGAAAGCAAAACTGAAATATCAGAAGCAATAAGAGGAGCTGATATGGTATTCGTAACATCTGGAATGGGTGGAGGAACAGGAACTGGAGCAGCACCAATAGTAGCCTCAATAGCAAAAGAAATGGGAATATTAACAATAGCAGTTGTAACAAAACCATTTACATTTGAAGGAAAGAAAAGATTAACTCAAGCAGAGAGAGGAATAGAAAGCTTAAAAGGAAAAGTAGATACACTAGTAGTAATACCAAACGATAAACTTTTACAAATTATAGATAGAAAAACAACAATGTTAGAAGCATTTAAAATGGCAGATGACATATTAAGACAAGGTGTTCAAGGAATATCAGACTTAATAAAAATACCAGGTTTAGTAAACCTAGACTTTGCAGATGTAAAAACAGTAATGCTTAATACAGGAATGGCACACATGGGAATAGGTAGAGCATCAGGAGAAAACAGAGCAGAAGATGCTGCAAAGCAAGCTATTCAAAGTCCATTACTAGAAACAACAATAGAAGGTGCAAGAGGAGTAATTATAAATGTAACAGGTGGTGAAAACCTAGGATTACATGAAGTAAACACTGCAGCAGAACTAGTACAAAGAAGTGTTGACCCAGAAGCAAACATAATTTTCGGAGCAGTAGTAGATAAGAGCTTAGATGAAGATATTTGTATAACAGTAATAGCAACAGGATTTGATAAAGAGCCAGGAGCAAAAGAAACAAGTATCAGTGGAAAAGCTTGGATAAAAAATCAGGCAACACCAGTTCCATCAGAAGGTGGAATGGGAGTTGATATAGACATACCACCATTCTTAAAAAAGAGTAAAGGTTTAAATAAATAATAATGTAAAAATAACTATATTTGACATAATAAATATAGTTATTTTTCTATAATGATAGAAAAATGTCTAATAACAAAAATTTGTCAATTAATAAATCAAGACTTGTCATAAAAGGCAAGTCTTTTTTTGATTCGCCCTTCAAGAAATGACAGAATTTTTAAGATTAAGGTACTAAAATAAATGCATGACAATTTATCTAGATATAATATTTCTTGAAAATACTCTAATGAACTACATTATTTTGTATGCAACAGGGTTTGTTCAAAAACGAAAAATGAAAAATACGAAACTAATCATATCAAGTTTATTAGGGGCGATTTATGCAATAATTTCATATTTGAATTTAATACCAATTTACTCAAATCTATTTATGAAAATATTATTATCAAGCATAATGATATTTATTGCATTTAACAACGACACCTTAAAGCAAATGCTAAAAAACTTGCTACTGTTTTACCTAGCATCATTTGTAATAGGAGGTTGCGCACTAGCTTTGTTATACATGATATCACCCAAAAGTGTAGTATTTCAAAATGGAGTATTAGTAGGAACATATCCAATGAAAATAACGCTAATAGCAGGAATTGTAGGATTTTTAATAATACAATATTCATTTAGCATGAATAAAAGACAAATGAAAATAAAAGATTTGCTGTGCGATTTGGAGATAGTAGTCAACAAAAGAAAAATCAAAATAAAAGCATATATAGACTCAGGAAACACCTTAAAAGACCCGTTATCACAAAAGCCAGTAATAATAGTAGAAAAGAATGTTATGGAAAAAATTATAGATGTAGATAACTTAGTAGAAGGAGGTGAAAATTTAAAATTAAGATTAATACCATTTAAGTCAATTGGAAAGCAGAATGGAATGTTAATAGGAATAAAACCAGAATATATAAAGATAAAACATAATGATATACAAACAATAACTAAAAATGTAATAGTAGGAATATACGACAAAAAAATAAGTAAAAATTATTCTGCATTAATTGGCTTGGAAATACTTGAAGGAGGAAAAGAACATGAGAATAATAGAAAAGTTAAACAGAATGTGTAATAAAATTTTAAATATAAAAGACGAGGAAATAATAATAGACTCAATTTATAAAAATGACGAAATTTTTTATGTTGGAGGAAACGAAAACCTACCAGCACCATTAAGTTCAGAAGATGAGGAAAAAGAAATAATAAAATTAGGTAAAGGAGATGATAAAGCAAGAAAAACTTTGGTGGAACACAATTTAAGACTAGTAGTGTATATAGCAAAAAAATTTGAAAACACAGGTGTAGGCATAGAAGACCTAGTATCTATTGGAACAATAGGACTAATGAAAGCAATTAATACATTTAATAAGGAAAAGAAGATAAAACTTGCAACTTATGCATCAAGATGTATAGAAAACGAGATTCTTATGTATTTAAGAAGAAGCAATAGAATAAAAAGTGAAATATCAATAGATGAACCACTAAATCAAGATAGTGATGGAAATGAACTTTTATTGTCGGACATTTTAGGAACAGAAGAAGATTTAATATCAAGAAGATTAGAAGATGAAGTAGACCAAAAATTATTAAAACTATCAATAGCGAAATTAAATAAAAGAGAAAAAAATATAATGGAATTAAGATTTGGATTTATTTCTGGTGATGAAAAAACACAAAAAGAAGTTGCTGATATGCTAGGAATATCTCAAAGTTACATATCTAGGTTAGAAAAAAAGATAATAGGAAAAATGAAAAAAGAAATATTGAGCAAAACAGGATAAAAAGTTAAAAGCAATTAATAAAATATGATAAAAAATATTAAGAATAATTGACGAAAAATTTTTGTTAATATATAATGTAAAAAAATAAAAAGTAATAATTAGTTTAAAAGTTAGAAAGATAAAATATAGTTAAATGTAAAAAAACGAAAAAATAATTAGATGGGGAACTTAAGAGTAGAAAATGAAAAAATTAAAAAAAATATTAATTGTAATGATAATAATAAGCTCTACGATAATCTGTTCAACTACATCTATTGCAGATGTAGGCAGCTTTGAAGACTATGATTCAGGTTCGAGCTGGGACTCAGGTTCAAGTTGGGACTCGGACTCAAGCTGGGATTCAGACTCGAGTTGGAGTTCTGGGTCAAGTTGGGATTCAGATTATAGTGGGGGATTTTCTTTTATACCTTTATTCTTTGGAGGAGACGGTGGCCTATATTTTATTATACTTATAATTATTGTAGTCTTTTCTGTAATTAAGGCAAAAAAGAAACAAAAAAGTGACCCATTTTATAATAGAATCAATATGAACTTTAACAGACCAACTGTTTATGAAGATGGCTTAGTAGAAAATAGAATTAAGCAAATTGACCCAAATTTCAATAAAACAGAATTTGAAAGTTTTGCAAAAGAAGTATTTATAAAATTGCAAAATGCATGGACTGATAGAGATTGGGAAAAAATACGACCATTTGAATCAGAAGAATTATATGAACAACATAAATCACAACTTGAAGGTTATATAAAAAACAATCAAATAAATGTTATGGAAAGAATCAGTGTAAACTGGATGCATCTACTCTCATTTGAACAATCTGGAGGAAAGGATGTATTAAGAATTGATTTAAACTCAAGAATGGGAGACTACATAATAGACGCAACAACAAAAGAGGTAATAAAGGGAGATAAAGAAAAAGAATACTATCATACTTATACTTTAACCTTTGTAAGAACAACAGGAGTGTTATCAAAGGAAGGAGAGCAAGGACTAAAAACAACGAACTGTCCAAATTGTGGAGCACCAACAACAATTACATCTTCAGGAAGATGCGAATATTGTAATAGTGTCATAACAACAGAAGACCACGGTTGGGTATTGTCTAACTTAACAAGAAAAAATTAGTAAAATTATCTATAAAGCATTTAAAACAAGGCAAAAATAAAACAAAATAATTAAAGAAAAAGAAACAAAAAATAAAATAAAAAATAAAATTTATAAGGAGGAAAATATGGGACTAATTAAATCAGCAGTAAGTGCAGTATCAAGTACACTAGGAGACCAATGGAAGGAGGCTATTCGTTGTGATGACATGACAGACGACATCTTAATGATGAAAAAAACGACTCCAACAGGAGTAATAACAAGTGGAAGCACAATAATAGTTGCACCGGGTCAATGCGCAGTAATATATGATAATGGAAAGGTAATTGATGCAACAGCAGAAGATGGAATATATACATTTGACGAATCATCATCACCATCATTCTTTGCAGGACAATTTAAAGCAACATTTAAAGAAATGTGGCAAAGATTTTTATACAATGGAGCAACTTCAAAACAACAAGCTGTATTCTATTTTAATTTAAAAGAAATAATGGATAATAAATTTGGAACTTCTACACCAGTGCCATTCCAAGACTGGTCACACCCAATACCAAATAGAATGACCAATACAATATCTCCATTAAGTGTAAAAATTCGTTGCTATGGAACATATACTTTTAAATTAGACAATCCAGCTATATTTATGCAAGAATTAGCAGGAACAGTAGATGTTTATAACAAATCTGCAATAATAGAACAAATGAGAAGCGAAGTTTTAGCAGCTTTCCAAAATATTTTAAATGAACTTGGAAATGCAGAGCATAAAGTTCCAGTATTAGAAATGCCAAGTCAAACAGATGAAATGAAACAAATGCTTGAAGAAAGAGTATTTGATGAGCCTATTAGAAGGAGAGGAATAAGATTAGTAAGTTTTGCTGTTGAGTCAGTAACACTAGAGGAAGAATCTGAAAAGAAAATAAATGATTATGAACTAAGTTCAAATACATATTTACAACAAGGAATGATGACAAGCGCTTATGCAAATGCTGTAGAAAATGCAGCACAAAATGCTAATGGAGTAGATAATGGCTTCATTGGAATTGGTATGATGAACATGATGTCTGGTGGAATGATAGGAGGAACAGCAAATCAAGTATGGCAAAATCAACAAGGAAGCACAATGAATTATAACCCTTATGAGAATCAAGCAAATCCACAAGTAGATTCTCAAGGACAAGAAACCGCACCAGTAGAACAAACTATGCCAAGTGATAATACAAATATTTTAAATAATGAAGAAAAACAACTAAAAATGTGTCCAAAATGTGGAAATGCAAATCAAAATAATGCAAATTTCTGCATTAATTGTGGCTCACCATTAAATCAATAAAATTAATAAAATGAGCAATTGCAAGTAAAATTAAAAAATAATAAAAGCAATAAAAACAATAAAAATAATAAAAGCAAAAATCACCTTAATAGTTACAAAAGTAACTTTAGGGTGATTATTTTATTTATATTTCTACTAATATAACATTGTCCCCAATACATCTAATTTTGTCCCAAGTTATAACAATATCATTACTAGAAGAAAACAAGCTAAACATCTTTGAACTACCGGGAACGATGATAGAAGTAATACTACCAGTTGTTAAATCTGCGCAAACATCTTGTACATATCCAAGCCTCTTTCCATCAGTAATATTTATAACTTCTTTATGTTTAAAATCCATACCTTTTTGAGCCATAAAAAGACCTCCTAAATAAATATATTACTTATAAGCTCTTTTTATGTGATTAATAGCACTTTTTTCTAAGCGAGAAACTTGTGCTTGTGAAATTCCGATTTCATCAGCAACTTCCATTTGAGTTTTACAATCAAAAAATCGTTTTTTAATAATTGTCATTTCCTTTTCAGAAAGTTTTTTCATAGCCTCAGCAATAGCGATATCTTCAGTCCAATGCTCATCAGTATTTTTTTTGTCACTAATTTGGTCCATAATACAAAGATTATCACTATCAGAACCAGAAATTGATTCTTGAAGTGAAACGGGGTCTTGTATAGCATCTAGGCTAAAAGCAATTTCTTCTTTTTCAACTCCTAACTCATTTGCAATTTGTTCAACTGTCGGTTCAGTTTGATTCTCTTTTAAAAATTTATCCTTGACCATTAAAGCTTTATAAGCTAAATCGCGAGTGGAACGACTAACTCTAATAGGGTTATTATCTCTTAAATATCTTCTAATTTCACCAATAATCATAGGAACAGCATAGGTGGAAAATTGGACATTTTGTGAAATATCAAAATTGTCAATAGCTTTAATTAAACCAATACAACCTACCTGAAATAAATCATCAGCATTTTCATTTCTTGACTTAAATCTTTTTATAACACTTAAAACTAACTTTAAATTACAATTTATAAACTTTTGCCTAGCATCTAAGTTTCCATTTTTAATCTCTTTTAAAAGTTCATTTTTTTCTTCATTTGATAGCATAGGTAATTTTGAGGTATTTATACCACATATTTCAACCTTGTTAATCAAATAAAAATCCTCTCTTTCGGTATAACATTAATGTAGAATAAAACATCTAGTTTCACATCTAAATGTTGTTATAGTTATTATTTCCAAAAATAAAAATCATATACAAAATCGTATATGATGAGAGAAAATTAAGATTAAAATATTTCTTTAAGTAAATAGCTTAAAGAAAAATGCAAAGGAGCTTAAAAGTATGAAAAACAAAGGAATTACGCTAGTGGCATTGGTAGTAACAACAAT
>CANQXO010000042.1 GCA_947627825.1 uncultured Clostridia bacterium | reverse complement strand
ATTGTTACTGGAACCTTTCTAACATTTCCTGCTGAATAGTAAAAACCTTCTTCTACCATTTTGTTGATTTCACATAATAATGCAAAATTTGTATCACTTAGAATAACATTTTTATTCAGTATAAATTCCCATGCATGTTTTAAATTAACTATTTTCATTATATCTTCTGATGTCATATCATTTACTTTTCCACCTTCAATAATACTTTCAGTATCTGCAAATGTTGTTGCAACTCCTTCTAATATTGCTTGTTTATAAATGGTATCTACTAAATGCCTTTTTGCAAAATCTATATTTTGTTCCACTTTTTGAGAAAGCTCTTCTTCTATATAATTTAATTGTTTTAACTTTTTGTTTATTTCTCTTATTTCCTTTTTTAATTCTTTTGCCTTAATGCTATTGTTCAGTACTAAATTATATAATTCTTCTGAGTATTCCCCAACATATTTTGTTAAGGCTACTCCATCTTCTCTATAATGTACATAAATATATTTGTTTGCATCACTTTCCCTTATTTCAACTGAACCATAAGCAAGTGATTGTAATTCATTCTCAAGTAATTGTTTATTTTGAAGAAGACTCATAATTTTCATTTTTTCTTCCATGATTTTCCTCCTTATAAATGTGAAACTTTTTTATCTTTTTCATTTAATTTTGTTTCACATTTATATTATACCACAAAATCATAAAAATGTGAAACATTTTTGCATTTTTTTATCAATTTTGTTTCACATTTTTTTGTTATTCATTACGAATTTTTTAATTTAAAACTAAGCTTCATAAGCTTTTCTATAAAGTTCTATAAAATCTTCTTTTGTAACTTCTCTTGGATTTCCTGGTTTACATGGATCTTCCATTGCTTTGTCTGATAGCATCTCAAAATCTTCTTCTTTTACTCCAACATCTTTTATTGTTTGTGTTATTCCAACATCACAAGAAAGATTTTTCAAACAATCACAGAAAGTTTTTATTACTTCTTCTTTTGTGAATTCTTTAGCATCTATATGAAATGCTTGTGTCAATATTTCTCTAAAGTCTTCATATACCACTTCTCCATTAAATTCCATTACTGTTGGAAGTAAAATTGCATTTGCTAAGCCATGTGGAGTGTCATAAACTGCTCCTAATTGATGAGCCATAGAGTGAACTATTCCAAGTCCAACATTTGAAAATGCCATTCCTGCTATATATTGTGCTAGTCCTACTTTATTAATTGCTTCTTGATTTTGTTCATTTACAGCTTGTGGAAGATTGTCGTATATTAATTGTATTGCCTTCATTGAAAACATTTGAGACATTATATTTTTTGATTTTGTAATATAACCTTCTATTGCATGGGTTAGTGCATCCATTCCAGTTGAAGAAGCTACTGATTTTGGCATTGTTGCCATAAGTTCAGTATCCACTATTGCGATAATTGGTATGTCGTGCTCGTCTACACATACCATTTTTATTTCTCTTTCTGGGTCTGTTATAACATAGTTTATTGTAACTTCTGCTGCTGTACCTGCTGTTGTTGGTAGTGCTATAATTGGAAGTCCTTTATTTTTTGTATTTGATGGTCCATTTAGTGAAACTATATCACTTCTATCTGGATTTGTAATAACTATGCTTATTCCTTTTGCTGTGTCTATGCTTGAGCCTCCTCCTACTGCAACTATTAAGTCTGCTCCAAATTCTTTGCACATTTTTACTCCGTCTAAAACATTCTGTATTGGTGGATTTGGTTTTACATCATGAAATACAGTATATTTAATATTGTTTGCTTCTAGTAAGTCAGTTACTTTGTTACTAACTCCTATATCATAAAGAGATTTGTCTGTTACTAATAATATTTTTTCAAATCCTCTCTTTTTTATTTCTTCTGGCAATACTTTTCTAGCTCCTTCTCCAAAATAAGAAGTTTCATTTAAAACAAATTTTTGAATATCCATCTTTTTATCCTTTCCTATTTTATTTTTTATAAATAAAATAATTATAATAATTTTTTATAATTTGCAAAGTTTAACTCTTTATTTGTCTATGATTTAAAAATTTAACTTTTTACTTGCCTATGCTTTGCAAAGTTTAAAATTGTTCAGTTAGTTGCTAAGCGCAATGCAGGAAATCATTAGTTTTGCAATATAATTTGAGCCATTTTCACCTTTTCCAAACTCAGAATTTGTAAATGCCATTATAAAAGGTATATCTCCCATTTCTTGTTTTAATAATTTTTCAAATTTGTCCATATCCTTTTCTATATATTGTTTTCTTTTATAGTTTTGTAATATTAAAATTGCCTCTGGTTTATGAACTAATTTTTTCTTTAGTTCTCTTATTGCATATATTGGAGATTTTAACAATTCCTCTTCTGAGATTTGCATTTGAATAATTGATGTATTTGTATATACCGCATTTTCAAATTCCATACCATAATTATTATTTCCATTAATTGGCTGTTTTATAACTTGTAAACTGCCATCACTTGTTTTTATTGCAAGTGGCTTTAATACTGATTGTTCAAATAATTGTTTATCCTTTACTTCTCTTACCTTTTTGTTTGTCCATTCACAATATTTTTTTAGTGCTTTTATTCCTTCTATTTCTTCTATAGTTTTATTATCTTTTACTTTTGTAATAACTCCTGAATTAATAGTTTCGTGATATTTACTTGTATATACATTTTTTATTTCTTTATTTGTATAGAAAAAAGCTACCGCTACGCCTTCATTTATAATCATATCTTCTGTGAAAATTTTTTGATTTTTCTCAATTGGTGCTCCTCCAAAGCAAGGTACATTACCTATTACAGCCTTTATTCCTTTTGCATATTCTTCTGCATCTTTACTACTTGCAAACATAAAATAATATGCTGGTGAACTTTTGGTTTCAATTTTTTTCATGGCTTCTAATGCAACAAACTTTCCCGTTTCTTTTGCTGTTTTTTTCTTAAAAGATATTCCTGTTGCTACTTTAGTTTCATTGTCTCCTATTGCCATCATTGTGATAAAACTATTTTTTTGTGGATTTATATACCCTTCAGGAATAATTATTCCTTCACTTGAAGTGCAACCTATAATAGGGGCAGTTCCTAAAACGGACTTTGCCCCTGTTAATAATTCTTCTTGATTATATTTTTCTGAATTAAATACTATTGCTATTTTTGTTTGTATTAAATCTAATACTGCTTTTTTTGCTCCAATTTTTCCTGCTTGTCTTGAATTTTCTTCTGTATTCCAAGTTACATTTACTTTCATTAGTTAGATGCCTCCACTTTTCGTTGTTATATGACTCTCTTGCTTAGTAGTTATATTACTCCTTCCCACTGTTCTTCAATTTCTTCTATTTTCTCATCTGTTTCTCGCTTGTCTTCATCAAAATCTTCACTAATCGTATTTATTTTATTTAACACGCCTCGATAACTACTTGCCCTAATTATTACTACTGCTAAAATTGACATTATCATAATTGTTACAACTAGTGTTGTTAATGTAATTCCTTTTTCATTTTTCATTTTTACATAACCTCTTTTATAGCATCTCCAATTATTTTATTTATATCAGCCATCATTCTACTAAATTCTATTTCACGATCAAAGTATTCTTTAATATCTTTATTTTCAATTAAAACATTATATAATTTTGCAACTTTTAACTTTTTGTCTTCTTCGTCTATTTCTTGATTATTTGCTCTTTTAATTTCCATTATTTGTACTTCTTGTTTTAATTTTTCAAATTCTTCGATTAGACTTTTTTTATTTGGGTCTGCAAATAGTTTTTCTTTTGATTCTTTCAATTTTTTATATTGATTTGAATTTCTTATTTCTTCTGCAAGCTTGTTTGTAGTATCATAAATTTCCAACCCAATTATCCTCCTTTTTATTATGCATAAGCACTGCGTTTTCTAAAGCTCAATAGATTTGTAATTTCAGTTTGTGAATTTTTAGCTTTATTTGTTTTTCTGGCTTTTTCTTGAACCATTTTTTCTGTTTGTCTTTGAGCTTCTGTTTGACAAATTGCTTGTTCATATACATAGTGTGTATCTTGTGCAATTTTATTCCAATTATATAATTCTTTTACTTTTTTTACTGCATTTTTTGAAACAATATCGCAAAGTTTTGGGTCAAACAATAATGATAAAACTGAATCAGCTATAGAATTAGAATTTCCTGCATAACTTTTCATTCCCGTAACCCCATGCTCTACTATTTCGTTAAGTCCACCAACATCTGATACAACTGTTGGAATTCCTGCAAGCATTGCTTCTAATGCTACTATTCCAAATGGTTCATAAGTGCTTGGGAATACTGCAATGTCTGCACATTTATACATTTTTTGAACTTTTTTTGAATCGCAATATCCTGCAAAATATACTTTATTTTCTATTCCTAAATTTCGTGCCTCTGCTTGAAGTTCATCCATCATTCCGCCTTTGCCACATATAACTAATTTTGAGTCATGATAATGATTTAATATTTTAGGCATAGCTCCAATAAGGTTTTGTATTCCTTTTTCATATACTAATCTACCAACAAACAATATGATTTTTTCATTATCCATCGCATATTGTCTTCTAAAGTCATAATCTTTTTCTACTCCCGAAAAATTTGTTAAATTAATTCCATTAGGTATAACATTTATCTTTTCAAATGGAAGCCCAAAAATTCTTTGCAAATCACCTTTCATAAAATTGCTATTAACTATTACTTCTGTTGATTCGTAAGTTAGTAGCCACTCTGAGTCATTTATGTATCTTTGTACCTCATCATGAATTCCACTATTTCTGCCATTTTCAGTAGCGTGTATTGTTGTTACTACTGGAATTTTATATGCTTCTTTTAATGATTTAGTAGCGTATGCTACGAGCCAATCATGAGCATGAATTACATCAAACTTTCCTTCTGTTTGCATAATTTCTGATGCTTTTGCTACCATGTTAAAGTTTAATTGCATTATCCAGTCTATAAAATTATTAGGATGAATCATATAATTGTCCACTCTATAGACTCTAACTCCTTTATCATTTTCTTCATAAGGAGTATTTCCATCTCTGTATGTAACTACTGTAACTTCATGACCATCTTTAATTAGCCTATGAGATAAGTCATGAACAACTCTTGCCATTCCTCCTACTACTCTTGGTGGATATTCCCATGATAGCATTAAAATTCTCATAATTTTAAGCTCCCTTCAAAATTTCTTTAGTATTATATTCTTTACATAATGTTTAAATTATATTATACCCTACTATTTTACTTATTTTATACATAATTTTTACAAAAGTAAATACAAAAAACAATATTTTTTTAATATTTTTTATTTTTGTTAAAATTACACTTTTTTTATAATTTTTTCGTTATTTTTTTCATTTTTCTATTGTAAATTTTTTTTGTTTGATATATTATAATATAAGTAGAATTATTGCCTTTACTAAGGAGGAATCAAATGACTCGCAAAACTAAAGAGGAATTAGAAGAAAAAGATACAAAGAAAAAAGTAACTAACAAAAAAGCTACTTCAAAAGTTGCGGAAAAACCTAACAAGGTTAAAAAAACTAAAAATGTTAAAAAATCTAACAAGGTTGACAATCCAAAAGAGGTTGAGAAAACTAAAAAGGTTGTCAAATCTAAAAAGGCTACGCAATCTAAAGAAGTTGAGAAACCTAAAACAGTTGCCAAATTGAAAAGTGAAAAAGTTAGTAAAACAGCTAAAGTTGATAAAGCAAGCAAAACAGAAAAAGCAAATAATAAAAAAGAATCTAAAAAAACTGTAGGAAAAAAAGCTACAGTTATTAGTGCTACTAAAAAAGATGAAAAGATTCCTGTAAAAAAGTCTAGTTCTAAAAAGTCAGCAACTAAAAGTTCTACTACTAGCAAAACTGCTACAAAAAGGTCTACCACTAAAAAAGCTACCACAGCAAAAGTTAATGCTGAGATTACGCCTATTACTCCAATAGAATATTACGATTTACCATATAGGTACAACGAAACTGTTGTTAAGGTTTTGGCTCAAACCCCTAATACCCTATTTGCTTATTGGGACATTTCTGATGATGATAGAAAGAATTTTGAGGAAACCTATGGAAAATTATTTTTCTATAATACAAGACCTGTTTTAATTGTTCATAATTTAACAGAAAATTATACTTTTGAAATTGATATAGATGATTTTGCAAATAATTGGTACATACATGTTAATGACACAAAATGTAAGTATGCTGTTGAATTAGGCAGAAGACCAAAATATGAACAATATGATGCTATTCCGGTTAATTATTTAAATGTAGCATTTTCAAATACAATCGAAATACCTAACGACCACATTCTTTTCTTCAAAGAAAATGATAGAATTTATTTTAAAAATATTAGAACAAATAAAATTACTGAAAAAATCTTTAAGGCCAAAAAAGATTCTAATATTGTTAAAGGAATATATAAAAATTATAATCTTCTTGAAAATGAGGATAGATTTGATTTTCAAAATCCTTCTTCTAATAATCCAACATCTAATGTATTTTAGATTTATTAATTACTTTTTTATTTAAGCAAGAAAGGAACTTTTATATGAAAAAACAGACAAAAGGATTCGTAAGCTTTGTTTTGCATGCACATCTTCCATTTGTACATCATCCTGAAAGTGAAGACTACCTAGAAGAGCAATGGTTATATGAAGCAATCTCTGAATGTTATATTCCACTACTACAAGCTTTTCAAAAATTAGTTGATGAAGGTGTAAATTTTAGGTTTACAATGTCTCTTACTCCTCCACTCCTTAATATGCTTGACAACTCTTTGCTTCAACAAAGATACATAAAATATTTAAAAAAACATATTGAGCTTTCTGAAAAAGAAATTAAAAGAACTAAAGATAATCCAAGGATTAATAAATTATCACATTATTATTTTGATAGATATTCAAATGATTTACACTTTTTTAGAGATGAATATAAATGCAACCTTATTTCGGCTTTTAAAAAATTTAATGATTTAGGTGTTCTTGAAATTATTGGTTGCGGTTCAACTCACGGATATTTTCCTATTTTATATGTAAATGAAAAAACTGTTAGAGCTCAAATTGCTTTGGGTGTTCAAACTTATAATAAATATTTTTCAAAGCCATTAAAAGGTTTTTGGCTTCCTGAATGTGGTTATGTTCCTGAGGCTGACAAATATTTAAAAGAGTTTGGTGTTGAGTATGTTTTAGTTGAAACTCATGGACTTTTATATGCTGAGCCTACTCCCCTTTATGGAACTTATGCTCCTATAGTATCTCCTGATGGCGTTGTTGCATTTGCTAGAGATTTAGAGTCTTCAAGGCAAGTTTGGAGTTCTATAAATGGTTATCCAGGAGATTTTAATTATAGAGAGTTTTATCGTGATATTGGATATGATGCTCCTTATGATTATATAAAGCCTTATATTGCTTCAAATGGTGTTAGAGTTAATACTGGAATTAAGTATCACAGAATTACTGGTAAAACTGAAGATAAAGATATATATGATATTACTTGGGCTTGGGATAGTATAAATACTCAGGCTGGACATTTTTTTGACTGTAGATGTAAGCAAATTGATTATTTGTCACAAAAAACTGAAAACCCACCTATTATAGTTTGTCCTTATGATGCTGAACTTTATGGTCATTGGTGGTATGAAGGACCTAATTGGCTTTATACTCTTGCTAAAAAAGTTTATTATGATGATTGCAATTTTGAATTAATTACTCCATCTGAATATATTGACAAATACCCTAATATGCAAATTTCTACTCCTTGTCGTTCTAGTTGGGGTGCTAATGGTTATAGTGAAGTTTGGCTTAATCCTTCTAATGATTATATTCATAGACATCTTCACAAAGCTGGTGACAGAATGTGTGAGTTAGCAAATAGATTTCCAAATGAAGATGGTGGTTCAATTAAGAGAAGAATTTTAAATCAATGTGCTCGTGAATTAGTTTTAGCCCAAAGTAGCGATTGGCTATTTATTATAACAAATGGTACTATGGTCGACTATGCTAAGAAAAGAGTTAAAGACCACATTGGAAGGTTTACTAAATTTTATTTATGGCTTACACAAGATAATGATTTAATTGAGAATAATGAATTATCTGATGAAAAATTGACATTCTTGAAAAGCATTGAAGAAAAAGATTCAATATTCCCCGAAATTGACTATATGCTATATTTTTAAAAACAGAATAGACAAAATCTATTCTGTTTTTTTATTTTAATCTTCTATTTTAGTAAAAAATCTTAATGACCATAAACCGGCAATTCCTACTAAAGTATAAACTATTCTACTTATAACACTCATTGAACCAAATAGTGTTGCAACTAAATCAAATCCAAATAATCCAATTAGTCCCCAGTTTATAGCACCTATTATTACTAATACTAATGCAATATAATCTATTACTTTCATTTTTGTACTCCTTTTTGTTAAATTTAGATAATATTTAAATTATCTTTTGTCATCAATATTTATTATATGCCTCTTTTTTAAATTTATACAAAAAGAAATTTTTTCCATTTTTTTGATTTTATAAAATTCGTTTAAATTCGTTTAAATTTGTTTAGATTAGTTTTAGTTTAATTTGATTAGATTTGATTTGATTTGATTTGATTTAATTTGATTTATTTTATTTAGATCTGCTTACATTTGATTACTTGTAAATCTCCATGAGTCTTTGCACATGTCTTCAAGATTTTTTTCTGCCTTCCATCCCAACACTTTTTCTGCTTTACTTGGGTCTGCATAACATGTAGCAATATCTCCTGGTCTTCTTGGAGCAATTTCATATTTTATTTTTATGCCTGTTGCTTTTTCAAAATTATTTACAATATCTAAAACTGAATATCCTGTTCCTGTTCCTAAATTGTAGGCTTCTACTCCCTTCATTTTCTCTGCTCTTTCAATTGCTTTTAAATGTCCTTTTGCTAGGTCTACAACATGAATATAATCTCTTACTCCTGTTCCATCGTGTGTATCATAGTCATTTCCAAATACATTTAAATGGTCTAACTTTCCAACTGCTACTTGATTAATATATGGCATCAAATTATTTGGAATTCCATTTGGTCTTTCTCCGATAAGTCCGCTTTCATGTGCACCAATTGGATTGAAATATCTAAGTAATATTACACTCCATTCATTATCTGATACAAATACATCTTCTAATATTTGCTCTATCATGACTTTAGTTTGTCCATAAGGATTTGTTGCTGATTTTGGAAAGTCCTCTTTTATTGGAACTGTTGCTGGGTCACCATAAACAGTTGCTGATGAACTAAATACTATTTGTTTTACATTATGTTCTCTCATGCAATCTAGTAAAACTAAAGTTCCTGTGATGTTGTTTTGATAATATTCTATTGGTTTTGAAACAGATTCTCCAACTGCTTTAAGTGCTGCAAAATGTATTACTGCTGTTATTTCTGGATTTTCATCAAATACTTTATTTAATTTTTCTTTGTCTAAAATATCTACTTCATAAAATTTAAAATCTTTTCCTGTTATTTTTTTGATTGCATCCAAAGCTTCTGGGTTACTGTTTGAAAAGTTATCTACTATTACTACTTCCTTTCCTGAATTTAAAAGTTCTACAACTGTATGTGAGCCTATATATCCTGCTCCACCTGTTACTAATATTGACATAAATTTTTTCTCCTTATTTTATTAATTATTTATGAAATTATAAAAGTTTATTAGCTAATTTATTATAGATTAATCTTTTGATTTTTTTACTTGCGATATTTTTGTTTAAATATTTTTATTATTGCTTTACTATCTATTTCAAAATGTTCTAACAAACTTTCCGGTTTTCCAGACATTCCAAAGCAATCTTTAACTCCTAATTTTATTAATTTTTTTGGTTGATTTTCTGTAAGAACATCTGCTACTGCTGTTCCTAATCCTCCTATTGTATTATGGTCTTCTATTGATACTAGTATTCCTGTTTCTTTTGCACATTTTATGATTGTATCTTTATCAATTGGTTTAATTGTATGAATATCAACTACTCTTATATCTATGCCTACTTTTAACAATTCCTCTTGTGCTTTTAATGCTTCAGACACAGTAATTCCTGTTGCAAATACTGTTCCATCAATTCCATCTCCGAGTTGAACTGCTTTTCCAAGTTCAAACTCAACATCATTTTCATATATTATTGGTGTTTTGTATCTGCTTAATCTTAAATATACTGGTCCTTCATACTCAGCTATTTTTTTAACTAATTTTTTTGTTTGAATATCATCTGAAGGAGATACTACCATCATGTTTGGTAATCCTCTCATTAAATTTATGTCTTCCAACATTTGATGAGTTGCTCCATCTTCTCCAACTGTAATTCCTGCATGAGTTCCACATATTTTAACATTTAATTTAGGATATGCTATACTTGTTCTAATTTGGTCGTAGCATCTTCCTGTTGCAAATACTGCAAATGTTGCAGCAAATGGTATTTTTCCACAAGTTGCTAAACCTGCTGCAGTTCCTAGCATATCCGCTTCTGCAATACCTAATTCGAAAAATCTTTCTGGATATTTTTCTTCAAATAAGTCTGTTTTTGTTGAAGAAGCTAAGTCACTATCTAGTACAACAATTTTATCATTTTTTAGATTAGCTAAAGCTTTTCCAAAACTTTCTCTTGTGGCAATTTTTTCAATTTCCTCCATTTTCATTCCTTTCCAATTTTTATTTACGATTAATAAAACTATTTACTTTCATTTTTTAAATTATCTATTTCGTTTTATCAAATTTATGCAATTATTAATTTAAGTTTGTATACGATTCAATTCCTCTATTGCTTGATTATATTCTTCGTCTGTTAAGCTTTTGCCATGCCATTCTACTTTATTTTCCATAAAAGATACTCCTTTGCCTTTGATTGTTTTTGCAATAATGGCTGTAGGTCTACCTTTTGTTTCTTCTGCTTTGCTGAAACCAAACAATATTTGTTCAATATTATGTCCGTCTATTATTACAGTATTAAATCCAAAGCTATCAAATTTTTTAAACAATTCATATTGTGAACGCGTAGGCTCTTCTTGTATATCCCAATAATATGGCGAATTCTTTGCTGCAAGCGTTTCAGCCTTATACGACTGGAATTTGACTG
>CANQXO010000041.1 GCA_947627825.1 uncultured Clostridia bacterium | reverse complement strand
TAACTTAATGATAAAAAATGGAGGGTAAAAATGCAAAAGATAATGAAAAACAAAGGAATAACGCTAGTTGCGTTGGTAGTAACAATAGTAATTATGTTAATTTTAGCAGGGGTAACTTTAAATATTGCTTTAGGAGAAAATGGGTTATTTAAAATGGCAAAAAGTGCAGTAGACATGTATCAAGAATCATCCCAAAATGAAGAAGAAGATTTTGATGTGCTTGTTGATGAGTTAGATGGAGTAATAGCACAAAGCATGCCAAGTACAGTAAAAGAGGCAATACAAAAAGGAACAATATTTACTGTAAATAAGCAAATAAAAGATGCAAGTGGAAAGACAATGACAGTGCCAAAAGGATTTAAAGTAAAAGAAGAAGAATTAATAGAAAATGGAGTAGTAATAGCAGATAGCGAAGAAAACGAATTTGTATGGGTACCTTGTGAAGAAGGCGATTACAAAAAACATGACTATGAAGTAAAAAATGTTGATGATATCTCTTCTAGTACAGCTGATGGAGAAAATAACGACAAAGGCTGGAACACGGGTGGTTATAGGGCGTATAGTGACTGGAAAGATGATGAAATAGATGAAGCAGCAAATAAGAAAAGTGTAGAAAAAAATAAAGGTTTTTATATAGCGAGATATGAAGCAGGAGTACCAGAGGGTGCTAATTTTTATGTGGATGCTTTAAGTGAGAATAAAACATATAAAACAAGTAGAAATGATATAGGTAGCAATTTAAAACCAGCAAGTAAAAAAGGTGTGCAAGCATGGAATTTTATCGAGCAAGCAAATGCAAAAACAGTATCAGGAAGAATGTATAGCGGAGAAACTTATGGAGTAAGAAGCCAATTAGTAGATGGAACAGCGTGGGACACGGTCGTAACATGGATGTCAGAAGAGTACGAAGGAATAGAAAAAGATAGTACTACTCATGGAAATTACCGAGATAATAACCAAGAAGAAGCCAGAATAAAAGAAGATAATTGTTTATTTGCGGAGCACATACTTAAATATGAAGGTAGCAGAGTTATAAGTTGGTGTACAGCAAAAAATTATCAATATGGAAAATTTACATCTGGATGGACTGAAAAATGGACTGATTCAACTGGCGATGCAAGTAGTAGATATAATGGTTATGTTAATGATTCAAAATACACATACACTCATTATGTAGAAATGTCAACAGGAGCAAGTGATAATACAAAATTAAAAAATATATATGACATGGCAGGAAATATGTGGGAATGGACGACAGAATATGGGTACCATAAAGTAGGTGAGGGGACAGCCGACAGTGAGAAATACGCTGTTACTCGTGGAGGTAGCTTTGCTGGAACAGGCAAAGGAAACCCGATATCTACACGAGGGGGAGATTATGCGGCTGCGAGCTCTGGTGGTTTGAACGATGGGTTCCGTGTCGTGCTTTATGTAAAATAAAAAGAGGAGTTAAAAAAAAATACAAAAAACTGGAGCTTGTCAAGTTTACTGTCGTTAAGTAACCTACTTAACGACAGTTTCATAATTGTGCTATTGCAATTTGCTTTAATTATGATATAATTTTTCATAACAACTTAGCTAATAAGCTAATTAACTTTTGTAATCTCCTTTGGAGTTAAACATAAAAAACACTAGCAACGCAATAATAATTATTAAGGAGGAATTTTCATGAAACGGCGTTTTACTAGATTTATTCAATGGGCAAGCAAAGAGCACAATGGAGGAAAAATAGCTGTGACTGTTGTAGGTATAATAGCCGGAATTGTTCTTTTCCTATCTTTTTTTGTGCCTATCGACAAGATACCAGCAACAGAAGAGGACTATGAACCCTTAGAAAAGCAAATGTATGCTATTCAACAAAATCCAGACTTATTACTTAAGACAGACTGTAAGATAGACACAACAAATGGTAACATTATTACAGTTAATATTAGTAATGATGAGTGTGGGCTGAATGTGGAGTATGACCAAGACCTTAAAATTTTATCTTTTTCACGGTATGACAAGTGTGCACCGTGGGTACAAGTTCTCATGCTTTCACTAATATTGTCAATAGCGGGGACTACAGCAGTGATTGGGTTAACAGCAGCTGTTGTAATGTTTATTGAGGAAATTTATAAGAATTTTAAGTTTGCAAAGTCACAAAAAACAATTCGCGTTTCAAAAAACGACGGTGCTGTTTGAAAAAACAGTACCGTCGTTTTTTTAGTTTTTAAGTCTTAAATAGATTAATCAATGGTTTTACATTAAGCAAAGAGCTCAAGATTCCAATAATACAAGTCAATGCCATACTCTGCTTCAGTCAAAATGATTGCATAGCGACTACGAGCAAAGATTACAAGCTGTGGATTTTTTTTGCTGTCATTTAGCATTTTGGAGATGTCCTTAAAATGTTGTGCACTGTGTTCATCACTTTGAGTTTTTTTGATTAAGATTTTCTTTGCAAAAACATCATACCGGTTGATTTGTGTCATCAAGCAGTAGGAAATAGGGTCTTTTGCGAACATATCTACTACGGGATAGATGTCGTCTGGATCAGAACATACAACTCGAGGTCCAATGATAGACCAAATGTGGCGAGTCTTAGCAGAACCATACTGATTAAGCATAGCTGCTACCTGCTCGTAAGGATAGAACTCTTTAATTTTGTAAATTGCCATGACTAGTGCCTCCTAAAAAAGTTTTTTTTACTTGGTGCATATCTTAAGCTGAAAACGGGAAGCTAAGATAATTTTCAGTATAAATATTATCATGTTTACATAAGAAAGTCAAGAAGGTGTAAAAACAAAATAACAAGTTGTAAAAACAAAAAAAGGTAAACTTGACGAAAACATGCAAATATAGTATAATAATAATATCCATTTTTTAGAAATCATCCATTCCATGTTAGATTAGACAGCTGGCTTACTCAACAAAAACTTTTAAGGAGGGAAAAAAATGGCCAAGCGAGCAAACAAAGTGATGAACGCCTTAAGAGACAATGCAATTCAGATTGTACCGGGAATGAAGGCAAAATATCCAAAAACAATAGGTGAGAAAAACATCGATGTTTCTGGATTAGTACCTCAATTCAACAGGTGCTATGCCATCAGTAACTTCACAGTCTGTTTTGTGTATGACGATGAGGTATTTGTCACACCATACACTAGAGAAATTGTTCGAGAACTTCGGTTAGAGGGTTTCATCGAAAAATTTTTTTATGTTCCATTTTGCTATGGTGATTATCCGAAAGGGTATGAAACCAAGTGGGACACCTTGAGAAAGAATGCTGAGCAGTCTTATTTAGACACATTTGTGGAGGATTGCACTATATATTGTGATAAACACAATATTGGTAAGCTCACTCCGAAAACGATGTCAAACTGCTTCAAAATTCCTAATTCAGGTGTCAAAGTGAGGTACAACGGAGAGGAAATTCTTTACTATCCAATGATAAACTCTAACTATATTGACAGCATAGATATGTACAGAATCGGCAAATATAATGTCAAAAACGGCTTAGTCGTTTTTGTATACCGAGATGGAAAAACCTATGTGTCTAAAAATCGCAAGATTGTAGAAGAGTTAGATAGAAAAGGATATGAAGTAGCAAATCTTACGGTGCCTTTCGCAATGGGAGAAGAAATTTTGGACCCGAAGCTGAAAGAACAATGGGAACAGTTGACTAAGTAAACAAACAGAATTTATAGGTTTGAAAAAGAGATGACTATTGATGAAATGAACCATAAAAAGTTCAATTCATTGATAAGTCATCTCTTTTTACTAAAAAAGCCGAAATTATTGAAATATTGTGTAAAATCCATAAATTTACATTGACTATACTCTAAAGAGTATGATAAAATAATCTATGACGAAGATAATAAAGATTAAACAAATTAAAAGGAAGGAGAATTGTTATATGGAACGAAAAATTGAAAATGTAGATAAAGAAAAAATAATTCGAATAGTAATCATCGTTGCAGTTATATTATTACTTTTGGGATTATTATTATTTTTTTTATTACATAGAAAAACTTATGAAGTAACTTTTAACAGCAATGGAGGAACTGAGGTAGCATCAGTAAAAGTTAAAGAAAATCACAAGATAGAAAAGCCTCAAGACCCAACAAAAGAAGGCTACATATTTGGTGGATGGTACTACTATGATGAGTTGTATGACTTCAATTTACCAATAAACAACAATATAACTTTAGAGGCTAGATGGAAAGTTGCAGGAAATGCAGAAGTTGAGGGAGTAACATTGAATTATACTGAACTGGAATTAGCTGTTGGAGATATAGCAGCTTTAAATGCAACAGTTGAGCCAGAAGATGCAAAACAAGTTAAATTGTTATGGAAATCTAGTGATGAAACAATAGCTACAGTAGATGAAAACGGAAACATAAAAGCATTAAAAGAGGGAACAGTAACAATTACTGTAGTTACAGAGGATGAGCAATTTTCTGCAAACTGTGTGATAACTGTAAAATCTAAGCTAGAAACTAATAATAATTCAAATACACAAAATGGCTCAAATAATTCAAATGACTCAAACAAACCAAATAGTTCAAGTAGCTCAAACACACCAACATCACCAAGTACGCCAAGTACACCAAACACTCCAAGTACACCAAGTACACCAAACACTCCAAGTACGCCAAATACACCAAGTGAACCTTCTAATCCAAGTAATCCGGGAACGACACCTGAACCTTCTAACCCAAGTAATCCAGGAACGGTACCTGAACCTGCAGAAGTGGAAGTAACCAATATAAGAATTTCAGGAAGCAACTCAGTAACAGAAGGTAGCACAATCAAATTAACTGCTACTGTAGAACCAAGTAATGCAACGAATAAAACAGTATCATGGAGCAGTAGTAATACAAGTATAGCAACAGTTGATCAAAATGGAATGGTTACTGGAGTAAAACCAGGAAAAGTAATTATTACAGTAACAGCTACAAATGGAAAAACAGCAACTTATGAAATTACAGTAAATGAAAAAGAAGCAAGTTATGTTATACATTTTACTGCAAGCGAAATGGATTCTGCCACACATGCTGTTTTTAGATACAGTTTTAAAGTAACAAAAGATGGACAATTATTTACAGACTATAGAGGATTTACTATAGGAAGCAATTCTATCCCAGCCACAACAGGTTCTGTAAAAGCTGAAGTTGTTAATTCGGCAGGAAAGACTGCTACAATAACATTAAGTGACGGAACAAAAAAGACTGCAACAGTAGTTGTAGACTAATATCACTTAAAAGACAACAACTAGTATTTATAAAAAAGTACCAAGAATTTATTAAAGAGAAAGGAAAATTTTTATGAAAAATTATCAAAAAATATTAATTACAACTTTGTTATTTCTATTTGCACTAGCTGTTCCAGTATTTGGACGAGAGATGACAATTGATGAATTAGGAGAAGAAGTAAAATTACAAAAACCAAATGCTACATATATTTATGTAATAGGAGAATATGCTTTTACATCAGAAATAAGTCAATTTAATACTCAAGATGTCATGCTTGCAGCAAGAAGTATTAATGTAAATGACAATACTGGAAAAACTAATGCTGATGACATATATAATGAAATGACTATTTTTTCAATCGATGGTATAGTTGACCCAGATACTTTCTTAGTTACTGGTTGGAAAAAGGAAAACAATGTATTAGGCAAAACAGAATTAGGAGATTCATTAAACATCAATTACATTGATTACGATTTTGTAAAACAATTGGTGAATACAGATAAACTGTTAGAAAAAGAAAGTGAAAATACAAAGAAAAATGAATTATATGGAATAACTTTTGACAAAACAAACCGCAATATTATATTCGACCTTTACGACTTAAGTAAAAATTGCAGTGAAATTGATGAAACACTACTTGTTAAAAGTATAGTTAATATTGTAAATAATAATGAGATGGTTACTTCATTAACTATAGCTAAAGGCGAAACTTCAATAGTATTTGACAAAGCAGTTGTATCCGAAGGTGCAGATTCACAATCACCAGCATGGAAAAAATTCGAAGAAATGTTATCTAAATTAACAGGAAAAGAATTAAAAAATATAACTTTAAGTGATTTAGCAGATATAAAAGATGCAATAACTTTAAAGATAACTTTAGATGAGAAAAATGCTCATTCACAAAATAATAAAGCTGAGGAAACTTATAATATCCAGTTTACTTATGACATTCAAGCAAACATATCATCAGAAATACCAAGTGAAGAAAAAACTAATTTAAAAAATAAATTTAATTATACACCAGAAAATACATTTACAATTTCAGGAAGCAAAGGACTTTACAATGTAGGTGGGTACATAACAAAAATGGAAGGAATAACCGGCTTTGGAAGCAAAACAACAGGATTTTACTTCCCTTATACAATTACTTTAAATCAAGATGTTGATTTATCTAAGGTAAAAGTAAAAATTCCGAAAGTTCCTAATCCAACAAAAGATGGAGACTACAATATAGCTGATGGTAGTGCCTTTGTTCAAAGTACAAAACAGCTTACTATTTTAATGGAAGTTGAAGAAGAAAATGAAATGACTTATCGTGACATTATAGTTGAAATCAACGGTGTCGCAAGAAAAATAAGAATTGAATTTTCTAATTTAGAATTGAGAAAAAATACTAATTTTGAAGTATTAGATGCAAGTAATGAAAATAAATTAAAAGATTATTATGGTTGGCAAAATACAGACAATGGATACAAAACAGAATTTAAAGCAGAAGGAAAAGATAAAGTAAAAGTTTCAGGATTAATTACTTACTACGATGAAGATTTTAATGGAAAAGGTTCTCCTTTTGGTGGTGAAGCAAAAACAGGATATTACTTAGCATTTTCTGTGAAATTATCTGAAAAGAAAACTGACAAAACTACAGTAAAAATATTTAACGGTTATGAAAATGATGCTGAAACAGTAGCAACAAATACTAACTTTGATGATGATAATAATTTATTTGTATTAAAACATCTACATCTAGATGATTCTAAGAAAACATTTGATATTGAAGTAGATTTAGATGGAGCAGATACAAAATATAATGCACAAAAAATAACTGTTGATTGGAGTGAGCTAAAACTTCAAGAAACTTCAACAGGAAATATTAATTATAGCATAATTCAAGCAGGTAATTTGGGAGAAACAACTCAAGAAAGCAAAGATTTAAAAAATTATGGATATAATTATGAAACAGCAAAAGCAGTATCTATTAGTAATGAAAATGGAATAACAGGAACAATAAATGAACAAACACTACTAGAGCCATCAGGCTTTAAGGAAAAAACAGGATATTTTGTTCCAGTTAAAATAACAGTTCCTAGTGAAGCAGTAAGTGGTAGCTGGACTATGACATTAAAAGATGAAGACGGAAAAGACAAAATTTATAAGCCAACACAAGAAGAATATAAACAAGGTTGGGTATTAGTGTTATTTAAGTTAAATGAAAGTGCAGAAGATGAACAACAAATACTTAAATATTCAATAGATTTTGATGGAGCATATAACTCAGAAACTAATACCGGAGCAAATTTTATGCCAAGCAATTATGAAATAAAATATGACAAATTAGAATTTGCAAAGGCTCATACTATATCATTTGAAGGGGCAGAGCAAAAAGCTATTACTGTATGGGGAAAAACGACAATTACTGAAGATATGCTACCAAAAGATATTAAGGCAAGTGATGAATATCATGAATTTGTATATTGGACAAATAAGGCAAATGGTAAAAAATTTGAAACTGTAAACTTAGAAAACAATAATGATAATATCGAATTAACAGCACACTGGTATTTATATTCAGATAAATTCGTAAGTGCAGTAATCGACAACTTAAAAAATACACAAAGTGATAAATTTGGAGTAAACTTTGTAGAAAACAGCGGAAAAGTTGATATTACAGTAACTGACCCTACTGTAACAGTAAATAAGATGAATGAAACTAATATTCCGGGAAGTATAGCTTACATACTTTTAAAGGATGAAATTCAAAAAGTAACATTATCAATAAATGGTTCAGAAAAAACATTCACCAAAGGCAGTGAAACAGAGCAAAATGCATTAAAAAATGCCATTATACAAGGTGCTAAAGATTTATATTCACCTTTATTAAATGCAAATTTTGCGGGTAAAACAGATGAACAAGTAACTATAAATGATTTGGCTAATAATGAAAACTTATCAAGCTTTACCTTAAAGATTGATGAAACAGGAATAGCTGACACAGTTACACTTGCAAAAACTCCAAGCGAAGTATCTGCAATGAGTATAGACACAGTGCCAACTGAATATACTTTCAAATTTTCATCAGATATGGCACTAGTTAGAAATCAAACAGAATTAGAAAATGAGCTAACTCAAGGTACTCACAAGACTATCTACATAGGTGCAAGTTTTGAAATAGATAAAAATATTGAAATAAATAAAAGTATTGTAATAAATGGTGGAGGACATAAAATTACAGCAAAGAATAGTTCTGTATTTACAATAGGTGCAAAAAATATAACTATTAATAATTTAGTATTAAGTACAAATAATACCGACAACGAAGGAATTATAGTAAAAGACGGAACAGTATTAAATGCTGACGTAGTAGACTTAAGTGAATGTAAGGCAGCTGGATTTACAGTTGAAATAGGTGGAACCTTAAATGGTGAAAATCTAATTTACACAACTGAAAAATATAAAAATCCATTAGTTAGAGCTTATAAACAGGCAGGAAATAAAAAAGCGATCGTTAATGTTGTAAATACTAATGGAGAAACGGCAACAGCTACAACAATTCAAACTATAGAAAGATATGACGAAAGTACTGACCAATCAAATGCAATTGATGTAGGAGATACAATAAAAGAAGACACAAGTTACAATTATGTAAATTACTATAATAATCGTGATAATTCGGTGAGATATATCAAAATAACCTATATTGGAAATAGAGCAATAACAGGATTCCCAAAAACATTTGTTAGATATTATGACAAAGAAGCAGGAAATACACCAAGTAATATAGAACCTCCAGATACCATAAAATATCTAACAACTTATGAAAATTCATTAGCAACTTATTCGGTTGGAAAATGGGCCAGTGGAGATACAGCCTATGATAAAGGACAAGTGCCAGCACCAAAGGGTGAAACATATTATATCGTTGAATTAGTTGCTACATACAAAGAAGGAACAATTAAAGTATCTAATGAAAAGGCTTTAAGAGATGCAGTAAAAGCTGATAGTACAGCAAAAGTAGTTATATTAGATGGCGTAATAGAATTAAAATCAGGAGAACTTGATATTGCTAAGTCAGAAGTATTAATTACAGGTACTGAAAGTGGTAAAATAAAACTAAATGGCGGAATAAAAGGAAAAATTAAAGTAAATGGAAATAAAGTTACTTTAGACCAAATGTTAATAACAGGTTCAGCAGAAAGCTTAGTAGAAGGAAGAAATGATATAGTTACTATAAACGGTACAGATTTTAAATCAAGCCAAGTTACTATCTCAGGTGATAAAGTTGGAGAAAAAAATTGGGACAGTGCATTATATTATACTCATGAAGATCCAGTTACAATTTTATTTTATAATACATTTAATGGTAGTAACTTAACTAAATTTATTGAATTTGGAGATAGCATAAACGGATATACTAGAATTATAGGAAACAACTTCCATGGAGCAAACGAAACAGAAGAATTTATATTAATAAATGGAATTGATGAAGGAGCAAATGTTGAAATAAAACAACAAACAGCAACATTTGTTGGAGAAAATGAATATGGCGTAAGAATTGAAGCACCTATAAATAAAACTACAGCAACAATTTCATTAGGAGAGTTTTGGAAAAGAAGCACAAATAGAGATGTATTAAAAATAGCAATAGATGTAACAGATTCTAAATATGATGTATCTGGATATACATTTACAGCTGGCAGTGTATTTGAAGGCAAAATACAACTGGTTTATGTAAAAGATGGAAAAACAACAGAGGATAATCCAATGGGCAAAGAATATAACGCTACACTTAAAATTGGAGAAAAAATAATATCTAGTCCTGCAAGTATTGATACCGCTAATGTATATGGATTAAAGAAAAATGGAAATTCATATTCTGGCGTATTAAGCCAAAGTCCTGACGGTAAATTTTATTTACCAGTAACTATAACATCAAACAATTTAGTAGATAATGTATCAACTGTTACAGTAACAAATCCAAATGGAGAAGTACAAAAATATACTTATAGTGAAAGTAGTGAAAATGGTGTTGCAAGTAATGAAAATGCCATAGCAAACATAAGTAATAACAAAACAATGAACTTGCAATTAGAAGCTATCAAATCCTCAAAAATCGTTTCTGGCAACGGAAAAAAATACAAACTTGAGCTAGATGTAGATGGAGCAAGTTTAAATAATTATGAAGTTAAGGAATTCTTAATTGATTATAGTGATGTAGATACAATGGTAGAAGTTATAAACAATGCAGCACAAAGAACTCAAGAAGCTAATAGCTTAACTGTTGAAAAGAACAATAATATAAAGGGTGGAAAAGAAGAATTCACTTATAAATATGATAAAGAAAATAATTTAACTTATTATCTATCTAAAGACAAAAAGGAAGAACAATATTCATTTAAATTAAAAACAGTAGTTCCTTCTCATAATGGACCAATAGTATTGAGTATGAATAAGAAAGATGAAAATTTCGTACCAGAAGAAATTGCTAGACCAGAATTAAATGATTGGGTTTTTGCTAATTTCCTTACAAACGCAAGCATGGGAGCACATGAAATAAGCTTATTACAAGATGTAATAAGTGATAAAACTTCAATCGAAGCAATACAAGAAGTAAAAGCAGTAGATGGAAAAGAACATACTTATGAAGTAATAATGAATACAACAAGGTTTAATAAATGGTTAGATAGTGCTTATAGAGATGGAGCTCATGTAGAAGAAACTACAGAAGGTGAAAGCAAACAAGTTAAGTTAGAGGTTGTACTTGATGCTGATGAAAAATATTTAGTAAGTTTCAAAACAATGGAAGACTTTAATTTAGTAACAACTAGTGGATTAACTTATAAAAACAATAAAGTTAGCGTTAAATTTTCAAATGTAGGTAATACTGAAATTACAAAACCAAATAAGTTTTTGGCTAAAGAGGGTCAAGAACTAAGTGAAGAAGACTTTATAGCTTTTTATGAAGCATGCAAGAAATGGCATAAAAAGACTACAGGAGCAGAAATTTACGAAGGAGAATAAAATAAACTCAATTTTATAAAAAATAATTTTATTACAAACATATAATTGGTTAATTGTAAAAGTAAATTCCAGTCAGTAATCCAAAAGTAACTGCCGGTTATCGAGGTTTT
>CANQXO010000040.1 GCA_947627825.1 uncultured Clostridia bacterium | reverse complement strand
CGGAAGTATGATAATAGACATTGGTGGAGGAACTACAGAAGTAGCAGTTATATCATTAGGTGGAATTGTAGTAAGTGGCTCTATAAGAATAGCTGGAGATGAGTTAGATGAAGATATTTTAAACTATATTAGAAAAGAATTAAATTTAGCAATAGGGGAATCAACAGCAGAGCAAATAAAAATGACATTAGGGTGTGCAATGCCTTTAGTAACAGATACATCAATGCAAGTAAGAGGAATTGATTTAGCAACAGGGCTTCCAAAAAATATAACAGTATATTCATCACAAATTCAAGCAGCAATACAAGATTCAATAATGGAAATAGTAGAAAGTGTAAAGCAAACTATAGAAAAAACTCCACCAGAGCTGTCATCAGATATAGCTCAAAGAGGTATTATTTTAACAGGAGGAGGAGCTCTAATACAAAATTTCGACAAATTACTTAGCTTATGTACAGGAATGCCAGTATATATAGCAGAAAACCCATTAGAAAGTGTGGTACAAGGAACTCAAAAAACAGTAGAAGATTTAGAAAAATTAAGAAGTGTATTAACAACATCAAGAAAAAGAAAGTAGTAAAACTTAAGAAAAATAAATATGACTTAATGAAAAGCTACAGAAGTAAAAAATGTATGCCTTGAAAGAAAAGCTAGAAAGGAATAGATGGTTAATATGCATAAGTCCAAAAAAAGAGGAGTAATAGGCATAATCATAACAGTTATAATATTAATTGTTATTGTTATAGTTTCCAACATACGATCAAATGACCTATCATCATTAGAAGGTGTATTAGGTTATTTTATCATACCTATTCAAAATGGGCTTACATATTTAAAAAATGGTATTGCCGGAAATGATAGCTTTTTTACAGATATAAACAAACTTAAAGATGAAAATATAGACTTAAAAAAACGTAATAGTGAATTGGAAGAAGAATTAAGAGAGTTAGAAATAATTAAAGCAGAAAATTCGACATTAAAAGAATATGTAAATTTAAAAGATAAATACACCGAATATACTACTGTTCCAGGGTATGTAATAAATAAAGATATAACAAATTATAGTGATATTATAATAATAAATATAGGAGAAAATGATGGAATAAAAGTAAATATGCCAGTAATTTCAGAAAAGGGATTAGTTGGACATATAATATCAGTAACAGAAACAACAGCCAAAGTTCAAACTATAGTAGATACATCAAGTTCAATAAGCTGTACTATAACAAGCACAAGAGATAATTTAATAGCCAAAGGTACATTGGAAGAAGAGTCTACATTAAGAGCAACATATATACCTACAGATGCTACAGTACTTCAAGGTGATACAGTAGAAACTTCAGGCTTGGGAGGAATATATCCAAAAGGTATATTAATAGGAACTATTACGGAAGTAACTAATACGCAGAATAAGCCGGATAGATATGCAAAAATAGAAACAGCAGTAGATTTTACAAAATTAGAAACAGTATTAGTAATAACACAATAATTATATATAAAAGTGCAAGTAATAAATTGTATATAGCATACAAAAGACATTTATAGGAAAAAATTAAAATTAATACACAAAAGGGAAAGGTTTATAGGTAGCCTACATAAAAACCTAAATATATTTAAGGACACTAATAAATTGAAAAAAGCATTATCAATAGTAGTAATTTTTATAATTTTTATAATTATATTTTTATTACAAGCCAATTTTTTTAATTGGTTCACAATAGCTGGCGTAAAGCCAAATTTATTCATAATATTAGCATTATTTATAGGGCTATTTGCAGGTCAAAGAGTTGGAACAATATACGGAGTAGTATTAGGCATATTTTTAGATGTAATACTTGGAAAAAACATAGGTGCTTCAACAATTATGTTGGGTATAGTTGGCTTTTTAGGTGGCTATTTGGACAAAAACTTTTCAAAAGATAGCAGGTTAACAGTAATGCTAATGGTAGCAGGTGTTACAGCAGTATATGAAATAGGTTCATATATTTTTAATGTAGCACAGTTTTCAATAAATATGGAAATACTAAATTTTTCTAAAATATTAGCAATAGAAGTAGCATTTAATGTAATATTAACAATAATAGTATACCCTTTAATGCAAAGGGCAGGCTACATATTAGAAGATATATTTAAAGGTCAAAAAGTATTAACAAGGTATTTTTAAAAGGTGACCTTTAAAGAATTTTGTAAATGGCATAAATATAAGGTCAAGAGGAGGTGGATAATTGAAAAAAAATAGTAATATAAAGTTAAGATACAATATAGTTGCTACTATTATATATATAGCAGGGGCTATACTATTAATTCAATTATTTAACCTACAAATAGTGCATGGTGAAGAATATAGAGAAACATCAAACACAAGGCTTACTAGAGAAAGTACATTAGAAGCTCAAAGAGGCAATATAAGGGATCAATCAGGAAACATATTAGCAGGTACAATATCAGGTGTCGATGTAGAATTGTACAAGACAAAAATCGACACGGAAACCCTAAATTCGACATTATTAAAATTTGCACAATTATTAGAAGCAAATGGGGACAAATATAAAGATGATTTACCAATATCCATAAATCCATTTGCATTCACAATAAGTGAAGAAAGTCAAAATACATGGAAAACAAACAACAATATAGAACAAGGCAAAACAGCAGAAGAGTGTTTCTACATATTAAAAGAAAAATATCAAATAAACAATGAAAATGTCGAAGAATGTCGAAAAATAATGACATTAAGATATGTAATAGCCAAAAATGGTTATAGCAACACAAGGCCAGTACAAATAGCAACAAATATAAGTCAAAACACATTAGCACAATTAAACGAGCAAAACGACTCATTCCCAGGAATAAGTATTCCAATAAATCCAACCAGAAATTATCCATCTGGAAGTCTAGCATCACACATATTAGGCTACATAGGAAGAGTAGAAGAAGATGACCTAAAAGGAAAAGAAGATATATATGACCCTAACGATATAATAGGAAGAACAGGTATAGAATATATATTTGAGCCATATTTAAAAGGGAAGAATGGAATAAAGCAAATAGATATGGCAGTTGATGGAACAGTAACAAGCGAATATGTATCACAAGAAGCCATAGCTGGTTCAGATGTTATATTAACAATAGATGCAAACCTTCAGCAAGTTACAGAAAATGCACTAGAAGCAAACATAAACAAAATTGCAACAGGTGGCTTTTCAGAAAGATTCGATGCAAATGCTGGTTCAGCAGTAGTGCTAAATGTAAACACAGGGGAAGTACTAGCAATGGCAAGTTATCCAGATTTTGAGCCAGGGCAATTTGTAAATGGAATAAGCCAAGCAAAATATGATGAATATAATTCAGAAGCGGCACACAGTCCACTATTTAACAGAGCAATACAATCAATATCATCTCCAGGTTCAACATTTAAAATGGTAACAGCCATAGCGGGCCTAGAAACAGGAGCAATAACTCCAACAGAAAAAATAAATGATGTAGGAACATATAGGTATTACAAAGATTATACCCCACATTGCTGGAACAGAAGTGGACATGGATATTTAAATGTATCCCAAGCAATAGTACGTTCATGTAACTATTTCTTCTATGAAACAGGAAGAAGAGTAGGAATAGATAACTTAAAAAAATATGCAAACTATTTAGGATTAGGAAAGAAAACAGGAGTAGAGCTATTAGGAGAAGAGGCAGGTTATGTAGCAAGTAAAGAAACATCAGAATTATTTCACAATTTATGGACAGATGGTTTAACTTTAGTTGCAGCCATAGGCCAAGGGGACAACAGTTTTACAACATTGCAAATGGCAAAATACACAAGCATGATAGCAAACGGAGGAAAAAATTTAAATGTAACAATAATAAAATCAATTGTAGATGCAAGCGGAAATGAAGTACCAAAACAAGAAATACAAAATTTTGTAGACCAAAGGCTAAACAGGCAAAGAGACGAAATGGAGCAACTACCATTTAAACAAGAAACAATACAAGCAGTAAAAGAAGGAATGAAAGGTGTTACTACAGAATCTGGAGGAACAGCAGCCTCTGTATTTAGAGGCTTCAACATAGAAGTAGGTGGAAAAACAGGTTCTGCCGAAGCAGGAAACAAAACAAATGCATGGTTCGTTGGCTTTGCACCATTTGACAATCCTGAAATAGCAGTAGTAGTAATGGTAGAAAACGGAGGGCATGGAAGTTACACTGCAGAAGTAGCAAGAGATATTATAGCAGAATACTTTGGAATGAATGCTAACAAAATCACAGAAGACATGACAGCTATACCGATGATTGAGCTAAACTATTAGGGACGGGGTTAAATAGTTTAACACATTGATATTGATAATTTTATAATAAAAGCTAAACTATAGGGGACGGGGTTAAATAGTTTAGTATATAAAAAAATAATCCCAAAATTGAAAAATGAATATTTATTTACTAAACTATTTAACCCCGTCCCCTATAGTTTAGCTAAAAAATAATTTTGTGTTAAACTATTTAACCCCGTCCCTAATAGTTTAGCAGAAAGAAGGAAGTAAAATATGAAAAATTGTGTAACAATAAATTTAAAAAAGGACACTATAATAATAAAATTAAGTGATAGTGCAACACAAGAAGAAATAATAGAATGTTTACAAAAGAAAATAGAAGATTTAAAAGAGCTATATCAAGATGAAAAAACACCTATACAAGTAGTAGGAAAAGTGTTAAACAATGCAGAAATGGAAGAAGTACAAAAAGTAATAAATAAAATGTTAGATGTAAAAGTAGATTTTGAAAGTCCTAAAACATTAGGATTACATGGAATAAAAAAGGCATTTAGTCGAGAAATAAAATCTTCAGATACGAAATTCCAAAAAGGCTCTATACGTTCAGGGCAAAAAGTAGAATATGAAGGAAGCATTGTAGTAATAGGAGATGTAAATGGAGGAGCAGAAATAATAGCAGGAGAAAATATAATAGTATTAGGTACATTAAGAGGTTTAGCACATGCAGGAGCAAAGGGTAACAGGGAAGCTATAATTGCGGCAAGTCAAATAGATTGTCCACAAATAAGAATATCAAATATCATAAAAGAAATAGAAAAAAATCCAGAGGAAGATGCAGGCCAAAGCACGAAAACATATGCATATATAGGTGATGAAGGCGAAATTGTTATAGAATAGCATATATAGAAAAATGTAAAAAAGTATGCTAATAAAAGGCAAAATTTATGACATTAAAAAGTAATATTTGCTAGCATAAGATTAATATCTATTAGAATAAATTAGTATTTGCTAGCTTAAAAGTAGCATAAATAAGGCAATATAAAGGTAGGTATCTTTACAATCCTCATTATATAAAAAGAATATAATAGTCAAAATAAGTAAATCTTCGGAAGACATACGGATATTATTAAAAGGTGGTTTTTCATAATGAAAACCACTATTTTTATGAAAACCAAACATAGAATTAAAAAAATTAAAAAAGGGGGAATTATACATCATTTTTATTTTCACCACCAAAATTATTCAATCCCTCAAAAGCCTTGCTAATATTGAAAATTTGAATATATTTATCAATTTGATTTTTCCTATTAGAACTCAAGTAAGGTTTTAAAGACCTTAACAAATTAGAGCGAGGGTCATTTTTTGAATTATTCATTTTATCTATAATAGATTTCATTTTCATCATAGTTCCAATATCTATATTTCCAAAAATATTTGAATTATTGTCTTCATTTGAATCGATATTATCATTAAAATTGCATGAAGAATTATCTTGAGTATTTCCTTTGAAACTATTGAAAATACTATCAAAATCGATATTATTCATATTATTATTTTTAGAAGAATAATTGAAATTTTCTCTCAAAATAATCACTAATCCTTTCAATAGAAAAGTTACCATATAATATGAAAAAAAATAAAAAATGTTACTAAAATTATAAAATTTTTAATATTTTATAAATTGTAACAAAAATTTAATATTATTTCATAAAACGATGTTCCGTAAAAGAGTAGAGTTTACAAAAGGTTTTGAAGGATTATTTATATTGAAAAAAATGTAGAAAAATGAGAAAATTATATTAATAATAAAAAAAATTTCTGAAAGGATGTATTTCTATGCAAGCTTCTGTAAAAAGAATTCTAAAAAAAATAATAATAATAGAATTAGTAATTGCTTTATTACTAGCCAATGTGCTAACAACAGGTATATACATGAAAAAGGCATACGCAGTAGATAATCAAAGTGCAAATATAATCAGTGGTGAGCAGAATAATGTTGACCATAGAAATAGTAATGAGCAGAATAATGTTGACCATAGAAATAGCAATGAGCAAAATGATGTTGAACATAAAATTAGCAATGAGCAAAATAATGTTGAACCAGAAGCGTTACTAGAAGAGGAAATAATAACATTTATACCATATGAAATGAATTATGAAGAATATGTAATAATGCAAACAAAACTAAAAGCACAAATTTCAAATTATTCAGAACAAATAGATAAAACAAGCATAGAAATAGAAGTTCCAACAATAGAGGGTATAAAGCCAAATGAAATAAAAGTAGAGGCAAATATAGGAATAGCAACAAAAGAGCCAAAGAAAATAGAAAATTTTGATGAAAATATATATGATGAGGAAAACAATAAATTAATAATAAACATAGAAAATGATACTACAGAATTAGTTGAGGCACAAGAAAATAGAGAAGATGAATATATAATAACATACAAATATGATATGAATGAGCAACAAGAAGAAACATATGAAGAAATGCAAAATACTGAAGAACAAGAAATTGAAGTTACTGAAAATAGCAGTAAAATTGCAAATAAGCAAGAAATAAAAGTTATGTTTAAAGAAAACTTAAAAATAACAACACATGACAATCGCGAAATGCAAGCAACTAATGAAAAAGAAGAGATACTAAAAGAAAAAATAGGAAATATAGCAGAAATTAAAGTAGAAAGTTCAAACGAATATTTAAGTAAAGGTTATATTTATAATAACTATGATGTAGAGCAAAAAATAGAAACAGAATACAAAGAAAAAATAAATGTAAAAGTAAATCAATTCGAATTAGCAGAAAAAATAAATATAATGCAAAGTACAGATAAATTTTTAACAGAAGATGAAGAGTTAGAAATACCAGAAACCAATTGTACATATTTTAAACAAATAAAAATCAATACAGATGAGTTAAGAGACCTATTTGGAGAAGATGGAATAATAAGAATATACAACGGAGTAAAATTAATAAATTTAATAGAATTAAAAATTGAAAATGAGGAAGAAAACGAAAATCAGCCAAAAGATAAAAAAGAGAATCAACAAGAAGATAAAACAAGTGATATAATAATAGATTTACAAGGTATAGATACGAATGACTTAAGAATAGAAACAACAAAACCTATAAAAAATGGAAGCTTTGAAATTAACATAGTAAAAGCTATACAACCAAATTTAGAGTATAGCAAAATACAAACAATAGATTTTAAAAATTTAGAATTAGCAGTAAAAGCAAATGTGTTAAGTCAAGCAAAATTAATACAAATAGCAGAAGAAAGTGAAGAGGAAAATACTATAAATGATATTTCAAGCAATGAATTATCTCAAATAAATGGTTTGCTACAAATAGAAGAAAATATTAGCAATACAGCAATACCACTTACAGAACCAGAAACTTCAGCCCAAATAAGCATAAACAAAAGCTTTTTATCAACAGTAGTATTAAACGAAGATGTAGAGATAAGGGCAATATTAAATACAAATTCATTAAACAATAAATTGTTTAAAAATCCAGTTTTAACAATTACTATTCCAAAATATATAGAAAATATTAATATAAAAAAGGCAGAAATATTATTTGATGATGAATTAAAAATAAATTCAATGTCATCAAAAATAAACGAAGATGGTAGTAAGAGCATAATAATTTATATAGATGGAACGCAAACAAAATATAATGTAGGTTCTGTATCAGGAGGAACAAATGTAATTTTAACAGCAGATATAGAAGTAAACAAACTAACACCAAACATGCAAGAAAAAATAACAATGGAATATACGAACTCAAATGTAATTGAAAAAACAATGAATATATTAAGGCAAAATCAAGTGCCAGAACAAAAACAAGTAGAAACACAAATAGATTTTGTTGCACCAGTAGGAGTAATAGCAACAAACTCAATTATGGTACAAGCCGACAATTTAAAGGCAACATCAATAAGTGGTGAAACAGGAACAATTACACCGGAATTAATGACTAATGCAAAAACAGCAGATATAAAAATGAGTGTAATAAACAATTACAACAATACAATAGAAAATATAGAAATATTAGGAAGATTTCCATTTAAAAACAATACAAATATAATAACAGGTGAAAGTTTAAATTCAAATGTAGACATGGCATTAGAGGAACTTATAACAGTAAATAATGTAGATGCAAAATTAGTAGACATATATTATTCAGAAAATGCGGAAGCAACAAAGGACTTAAGCTTAAAAGAAAATGGATGGACTAAAACAGTAACTAATATGCAAAATATAAAATCATATTTGATAGTAATAAAAGATTATGCACTAAATCCAGCACAAAATATAGACTTTTCATATAAAGCACAAGTACCAGCAAATATGCAATATAATGAAAGCTCATACCAAATGTATGTAGTATATTTTAATAACAACAACGAAAAATTAAGAACAATAGAAGATAAAACTGAAGCTACAAAAGCAGGGTTTGATACAGGTTTAGGACCAGTATTAGAAAGCGAAATTAAGTCAAACATAGAAGAAACACAAGAAGTACAAGCCGGAAACTATATAAAATATACAGCAACAATAAAAAATACAGGTACTAAAGAGGCAACAAATGTAGTAGTAAAAATACCAATACCAGAACGTGTAAGATATGTAGTATATAACGATGAAACACAAAGATATCAAGAAAAAGCAGATGAAGAATTAACTTATGAAATAGGAACAATTAATGCAAATGAAACAAAAACATTTACTTTTGAAGTAAAAACTTTAAATCCAAAATATGAAGATATAGTATGTGATATAGAAAAACATTTTACTGAAGCAAGAGATGAAAATGGAGAGTTAATAGAAGGAATGGTACATTCATACTATCAATCAGAGCATACAGATGACGATTATAAAACAAAAATACAAATGGTAGCAAATATTACATCTGCAGAATTAACAACGCCAATAGAAGTAAAATCTAATGAAAACACAATTATAAGAGCATTATTTACAATAGAAACTTCAACAAATGTCATAGGTGTAACAGAATTAAGTGAAAATGATGAATATAAATATAATGTAAAAATTCAACTTACAGAACCAAAATTATATGAAACTACAGTTGTAACAACTACAAACGCAGAAGGAACTGTAACTAAACCACAAACAGAAGAACGAACAAATGAAATAGAAGGTGTTGTAGCAAAAATAAAAATTCCTACTGCACTTGAATATAAAAGTTCAGAATTAAAAGTAGGAAACAGTGAAGGAAAAGTAAAAGAAATATCATATGATGACCAAACAAGAGAATTAACAATAAATATAGGTAAAATGATAGGAGAAGAGCTTGATGAAATAGATGCTGTATTTACTGTAAGAGAAATGCCAGAAGGAACATATAAAGAAGATATAGAAATGCTAACAACAGTAAAAGGACAAAATACAAAAGAGGTAATATCAAATAAAATAAGCAATGTAGCCACAAAAGCATTTGTTACAGCAAAACAAACAAGTACTATAGCAGAAAATTCAAGATTAGCAGGAGGAGATTCTTTTAGCTACATAATAGAATTAAAAAATGTGGGAGAAAGAGAAACAGATTTAATAACAATAGAAAACCCAGTACCAGAAAATATACAATATATAACAACTAATTATATTCAGGATGGAGTAGAGCAAATACTTTCAAGTGTTATAGATAATAAAATTATAATTCCAATTTCTTTGCAAAAAGGTGAAACATTACAAATATATATAAATGTAATAGCAAAACATATAGCACAAGATGCAAAAGTAACAAATACACCAACTATAACAAGTGAAAGTTTAGGTGAAATACAAATAAATAGTATAAGTCATACAATAGAAATGGATCCACAAGTAGTAAATCCAAGTACACCGAGTGGTGAAAATAAAAGGATAAGTGGACAAGTATGGCTAGATGAAAACAAAGATGGTATAAAAGATGAAAACGAGCCAGGGATGAAAAATGTATCTGTAATGCTATTTAATAACAGTACAGGAAGTTTAGTACAAGATGGTAATCAAAATGATTTAACAAAAATAACTGATGAAAACGGAAGTTATCTATTTACTAATATTTCTACAGGAAGTTATACAGTAATATTCTTATATAATACAGGAAATTACAGTAGTACAACTTACAGAGCAAATAATGCAGATGGCACAAAAAATTCAGATGCAATAGATACAGAAATAGAGCTATATGGAGAAAAAACAATAGCAGCCATAACAGAGCAGATAGGTGTAGGTACAGAAAATGTATACAATATAGATTTAGGTTTAATAGAAGACCCTAAATTCGATTTAAGATTAGAAAAAACAGTTGAAAATATATCAGTACAAAATTCAACAGGAACAGCACTATATGAGTATAATAGTAATTTTGCAAAAAGAGATTTAACAGCAGCATATGTAGACCAAACTACAATAGCTGTAAGGTATAAAATAAAAATAACAAATGAAGGTGCAGTAGCAGGTTATGCTAAAAAAATAGCAGACTATATACCACAAAATTTAAACTTTGTATCAGAGTTAAACAATAATTGGTATATAACAGAAAATAGAGTTGCAATAAATTCTAGCTTGGCAAATGAAAAAATAGAGCCAGGTGAAACTAAAGAATTAACACTTATATTAACAAAGAAAGTATCAGATGCAGATATGGGACAAATAAGAAATACAGCAGAAATTTATGAGGCATATAACGATTTAGGATTAGCAGACGTGGATTCAACACCAGCAAACAAAATAGAAAATGAGGATGATATAAGTTTTGCAGATGTATTATTAAGTATAAGAACAGGTGAAATGGTAATGTATACATCGCTTATATTAATAACAGTAAGCATTTTAGCAATATCAATATATTTAATTAAGAAGAAGGTATTAACCAAATAAATAAAGGAGGTGGAAATATGGATAAAAAAATACAAAAAATAATATTATTACTAATAATGGTTATTGGAATAATAGGATTTTCAAATGTAGCAAGTGCATGGTCTCCAACATTACAAAGTCCATTATTTCCACAAAATAATGTATATTGTAGGCAAAAAGGTGGACCAGTAAGATTTACTCATGATGATGCACCAAACCGTGTAGCTAGGGTCAAAGTATATGGAACTGATGTATGGCCTTCTTTTAGTGAGATATTTGATTTTGAAGATCAATTACTATTAGATGTAATAAAT